>CAISKC010000504.1 GCA_903885895.1 uncultured Legionella sp. | reverse complement strand
TGAGCTATCCTGGAAAGATGGCAGGATTTTTTTCACGAATTCTACGTTTTTTGCGAGTTCTCTTCGTACGTAAGGATGAGGGCACGTTTTAAGATTCCGTTTTAGTGCAGTAATTTGTTGATTAAAACGTATAATTTCTAAATTTGATTTTACATTTTCAAGTTTTGCGGGCTTCAAACGAACTTTGGGATAGAGTTTTTTTAATGCGCGATATCCTTCATCTTTGGGATTTTGGGTAAAACTTATCAATTGGGTCACAAATGCAATTGCTGTTTTTTGTTTGGAAGATTTTAGATTTAAAAAATTATCGCTCAGACTGAGTATCCACTGTAATTCTGATTTTGCATTATCCCGCACCAGGGTGGATTCGCTGTCATGAATGGCATGCTTTAATTTAGTAATCAGCATACTGTAATGAATATTTCGATAAAATTGATTAATTTTCTCTGCAAAGTCTGCTGTATTGTGAGCCTGAGGAGCAACTTTTTTGAAACGGGCGAGTAATGCAGCGCTTTCTGTTTCAGAAATTCCGCCTGTAAGGAATGATTCCCTACTATCTTCTCGGTCAGCATGTAATTGGATGATGAGAAACTCTAAATAGAGATCTTGCAGTTCCGTGATGGCTTTGGGTTGTGTTGGCGAATGGGCTTTTGCATCTGCAATCACTTTGCGTAACAATTGTTCGTAACGTTCTTGTTTGAAAAAATCCACGAAATCCTGCGTATATTTACTTTGTATTTCTTGAGCAAGACCGACATTTATTTTATTAACTATCTTGATGAGTCGAGGGATTTGCGGGATGAGTATATCGCGGTTATCCACGTTACGATTACGATGGCAAATTCGTGCTTTTAATTGCACAAAATTTTCTTCAGTAATAGTGCCCTCTTGCGTAAAAAGGCTGCCCGCTAACTGAGAAACATTTTGTGATCCTATTTTAAGTCGCAGAAAAGGCATAATGCGATTTTCAGCTATCTGCTCCTCATTATGAGCACCATGCATAGCTGCATAGTAGCTAGTCTTCATAATATCGTTGTGAGCAATAAATGTAACTTCGCGTTCTTCATAGGGTGCATGGGTATTGCGAACGAGGGTTATGAAAAACTGTGCGGTAGATCCATAACCAAACCGCGTAACAGAGAAGGCGCAAGGAATGCCGTTGTCATCAATGTATGGAACTGCTAAATATGCTTTGAGGTTTTGATCCGAGGATTCCGCATAAATTTTAACTAAATCTGGGTTGATGTTGGTTATCCAATAGGAAAAGGCGGCATCATATTCCCCTTGTCCATATCGAGGGTATTGTTCATAATTCGCTGGTGAGTAGATCTGTTCTCGAGCAGTTTCAGCATTGTATTGTTCAGGGTCGCGCAGTTCCACGACAGTGGCCCGATATTTATCTTTTAGGACCTCTTGGGTATATTTAGCTTTAGATATTGCACGCGTATCGATGCCAACTTCTTGATTTAGGCCCAGTCCCGCTAATATTGCAAGATAATTGTCTGTATATTTTCGATAGCGTGACATGCTATATCCACAGCGGTTATTTATCTAATAGTATAG
>CAISKC010000503.1 GCA_903885895.1 uncultured Legionella sp. | reverse complement strand
TAAGCACCTATGCAACTGTTTCACAGGTAATCGTGGTGGCAAACATTCCTTTGCATCTCGTCGCATATCTAAGTAATGAACATAAATTAGATGCATCACAGCAACAACAATGCGTTGCGGCATTGCAAGAATATGCACAAAAAAATCTGCCCAAATATATGGTACCGACAGCCTATCAATTTATTGATGAGCTCCCCTTAAGTCCCAATGGGAAAATAGATCGCAAACAATTATTGACCCTACCAAAAAATGCCCCACAAACTCATAGTGTCAGACCAAAAACCAATATAGAAACCCAAGTCCATGCGTTGTGGGTTGAAACCCTGCCTATTAAACAAATAGCACTGGGCGATAATTTTTTTGCATTGGGAGGCCACTCTCTTCTAGCTGCACGTATCGTGGCCAAAGTTTCGGCGCAATTAGGTAAAGCAACGACTGTGCACGCACTTTATCATGCCCCACTCTTGAACAATTCGCCAAAATTGTGGAACAAGCGCCACCTGCAGAAACAACCAATACCCTATCTTTAGAATATCCGCATGTGCTCCCATTACATGAACTTCAATTCATCTATTGAGTGACCAAATTTGCAGAGCCCAAATTAAGAAAATATAAAGTGGGGGACGCAAACGAATTCAAGGATCTGTGGACAAAGCCGCCTTGGACGCGGCCTTACAATGGGTTTTACATAAACAAGATGTTTTTTCTTACCATATCCATCATTTTTACCCTTTACAAACGCCTTGCACCAAACCATCTAAGCAATTCCGACAGTGGATAACCACTTCTCTCCAGCATCTTTCCGATACAGAAACAGAATCATATCTCTCTCAGCGTTATGCTGATTTGTTTTACAAACGATTTTGGCGTGTCAATACCCCGTGGATACGCGCCAATTTATATTATTTAAACAATGATCAAATTGAATTACATGTCTGCATGTCACATTTGATTGCAGACGAACGCTCTATGGCTATATTTTTTCACGAGCTATCCAATGCCTATCTCTTTATTACGCAACGCTCCACATTGCACAATCATGAGCTATTACAAAACTACAAACATTATATCACGCATAAAAATAGCACAGTGCAACAGCATGCCAATACTGACGAGCATTTTTGGAAACACTATTTACAAGATACAGGCTTATTTATAGTCCCTACACAATATGTTGTAACAAATCACGCAATCGCCGCTACGCATATCCCCGTATCCGAATCGTTTGGCTTAAAATTAAGCCAATTTTGTGCTCAACACCGCGTTGGATTAAATGATGTATTATGCGCAGCAACCAGCCTGGCATTATTTCAATGTTGCAATCAAGATCTGAGTTGCGTACCGCATAAATTATTAATCAGCCATCTCAAATCCACGCGTGACGAACCACAATATGACCATTTCATGGGTTGCTTTTTACGAATGGACATTCTCAAACTGAGTTTAAATCACCAAACAACATTAGTAGATTTGGCCAAACAAGCCCAACAATCCGCATATGAAACAGCGCTCTTTCAGCGCGCTTCGAGCCTAATCAAAATTGCTGCTATTGGCAAACAACCTAAAATAAAAAAACCGTTGATAACCTTTTTTACCAACATCGGGTTAACATTAATTGCCAAGTCTTTTCCCAAATTTCAATTGAACAACAGCCTCATCAACGCCTGTAAAACATTAGCAGCTGCTGATAGAACCCAGCAATTTTTTATTAACGTGAATATTAACAATGATTTCTTGAATGAAACAGAACAGTCACTTCCTGCCGATTTGCTGGGATTACGCAAACGCGAGATCCCACTCTACGCTTATCCGGTTCGAGTGATTCCCTATACGCTGGATATTGCTTTTCACCGCAACAATGACCAAAACATGCCTTTCATCACGATTGCTACTAATCTTTTACCCGACTTTCAAAAAAAGCTTGGAGAAACCCTAGCGTCTATTATAATAAAAGAAGATTCTGCAGCGTTAAAGCCTCAGGATGAATAATGTTCAACACACTGTGTCATCCCCGCGTAGGCGGGGATCCACCCTTGATTTGGTACAGTACCGATGTAAGAATAGATTCCCGCCTACGCGGGAATGACACAGTTCTTTTACGACTTTCTGAGGATGACGTGTGTAGGTTGTTCAAATAAATAGGAAGCAAGATCATGAGCATGATACACACTTGGTTTGAGCAACGCGTATCCCAAACTCCAGAAGCAATTGCTATTAAATGTGGATCACAGTCTATTTCCTATCAAACTCTCAATGATTGCGCCAATCATCTTGCACTGCAATTGCTCCAAGCAGGTGCCAAGCCTGAGATGCGCATCGCCTTATGTTTACCGCGGTCGATTGAGCAAATCATTGCAATTTTTGCCGTATTAAAATCGGGAAGTGCCTACGTTCCGCTTGACGCAAACCAATCAAGCGAGCGATTAATGTGGATATTGCAGGAAAGCGAGGCATCTCTTTTGGTCACCTCCGTTTCTAACCAGCCTCTCTTCGAATCATTTACGGGCACTATTCTGCATCTCGATTCTATCAATCAGGATGCCACCCCATCTTCCGAACAGTTGTTAAAACTTGAAAAAGTGCGCACGCAAACTACCGGCGATAATTTGGCTTACGTGGTCTATACATCTGGTTCAACCGGCACACCCAAAGGGGTTATGATTGAACATCATAGTGTCATTCACTATTGCCAGTGGTTTCAAACCTACACAGCTTTCTCTGAGAACCATGTAGTCGATTATTCCAGTAACTATATTTTTGATTTTGGGATTACTAGCTCTATTGTGCCCTTGATGTTAGGTGCCACATTAATCATTTGTTCAGATGAAGTTAGAAAAGATCCAGACTCTTATTTACGCTACTTGGAAACTGAAAAAATTTATCTTATTAATATCACACCTAGTTTTTTTAAAACTCTGCTCCATACACACACCCCTCAACATGGTCATTTACCTTATTTACGTTCAATTATTTTAGGTGGTGAAAATCTACCTGCCTCAGATTGTCATACTTGGCTAAGTCGTTTTAAAGATCACGTCATTTTTAATGAATATGGACCCACTGAAACCACGGTGGCCATTGCGCAGCATAAAATAACTTTGGAAAATATAGATCCAACCATACCGTTTATCCCAATTGGCAAACCCGGGCCAACCATGCAAACTTTTATTTTCAATGAAAAACTAGAATCTGTGACTCAGGGGGAAATCGGGGAACTTTACATTGGTGGTAGTTGTTTAGCCCGCGGCTATCTCAATCAACCCGAACTCACTGAAAAAAGCTTCATTCAATACTCACAAGGATTAAATCAAAATATAAGATTGTATAAAACCGGTGATTTGTGCAGACAAAATAGCGATAACGACATTGAATATATAGGCCGCATTGATAAACAAATTAAAATTCGTGGCTACCGTGTCGAATTAAATGAAATCGAAATTCGGCTGCGTCAACATGATGGAATCCAAGATGCCATTGCAGTAGTGCGCAACAACCAAAATAACGAACCCCTCTTGGTTGCTTATTATATTTTAAAACCCTACGCAACCACGCTTTCGTTTGTGCAATTGCAGAAATACTTACTGACTTTCTTGCCCGATTTTATGATACCCAATGCGTTTGTTCTACTCGACTCATTTCCGCGTACGGCGAATGATAAATTAGACGAACGCGCACTTCCTATGCCTCAGCTACTGAGTTCACAAATATATAAAGCACCGCAAACACCTACAGAACAGCTTATTACTAAAATATGGTCTGAAGAAATGCAACATAGTCGTATCGGCGTACTTGATAATTTTTTTGAACTGGGCGGACATTCTCTCTTGGCTGCACGTATCATCGCTAAAATTGCACAACACATGGGTAAAAAAATCTCTTTGCCGGATCTCTATCAATCACCCACAGTAGCACAACTCGCATCCATAGTAGATCAAACAGCACCAGCAGAAATCAATGCACCCATTGTGGTTCAGAATCAAGGGAATTCGCTCCCTTTACATGACTTTCAATTATTAATGTGGCTCGGCAGACTGGGAGGACCAAAGCTGCAAGTATATAATATGGTATGGCGCAAACGCGTACAGGGTACGATTGATAAAGAAGCTTTGGATTTGGCTTTACAATGGGTTTTACAAAAACAAGAGATTTTTTCGTACCATATTCATCTTTTGTATCCGTTGCAAACCCGTTGCGCGCATCCCAACAAGCAATTTAGACAGTGGCGCACAACCTCTCTACGCGATCTGCCAGAAGATGAGGTTGAACCCTATCTCACGCAACATTATGATGAATTGTTTTACAAAAAAACCTGGCGTGCCAAATCACTGTGGGTCAGCGCAGATTTATTTTATTTACCCAACAATCAAATAGAATTTCAAGTCTGCATGTCGCATATGATTGCCGATGAAAGTTGTCATGACTTGTTTTTTCATAGCCTATCGCATGCCTATCTATTTTTTACCAACCGGACACAAGCCCACACAGACCATGCACTGCAACCCTATAAAAACTACATCTCTCATCATCATACGGTTCTACGTCAGCAGGCTGCGCCCGCTGCAAATTTTTGGGCAAACTATTTACGGGATGCAGGATCCTTTCACTTTCCCAAACAATATATACTTCCAAATGCCGATGCGTCCTCTACTCAGATAGCCTTGCCTGAATCGTTCGTAGAAAAACTCCGTCAATTCTGTGCCCAACATTGTGTTGCCATCAATGACGTGCTCTGCGCAGCAGTCAGTCTAGCATTATTACAATGTTGCAATAATGACCTGAGTTGTGCACCCCATAAAATAGTTATTTTCACGACCAAATCCACTCGCGATGATCCCGAGTATGACCATACCATCGGATGTTTTTTACGCGTAGACCCTATCAAACTAGAACTAAATAAAGAATCAAGTCTAGTAAATTTAGCGAAACAGGCTCAGCAATCGGCGAATATAGGAGCCCCTTTTCAGCAAGCCTCAAGCCTAGTCAAATATGCTGCCGTAGGAAAACTGCAATTATGTCTCAGCCGAAATCCGATCAAAAGATTTGTCATCAACAAAGCCTTTGCCATACTCTCCAAATACTTTCCTGAATTAAAATTAGATCAAAGCTTGTTTAATGCGTGCGAAATCATCGCGATTTTAGATCAAACCAAGCAATTTCTAATGAACATCAATATGCCTCAGGATTTTTTAGCAGATCCCAAACCTAAGGTGCGACCAACTTTATTTGGGATCCCAGAAGCACCTATTCCTCAGCATCCATTTCGCAACCCGCTGGTCAAATATATGCTAGATATCTACTTTCATCGGAGTAGCGATCAAAACACGCGGTATATTGTGCTCACTTCCAATCTCAAACCTGATTTTCAGCGGCGCTTAGGAGAGACGGTGGCATCATTGATTGAGCATTGCTGATGAAATTGCTGAAATTTCATAATTTGTGCGTCAGACAAACATATCTGCTCTAAATTGGTCACTTGATGCGACCATAAATGGGTTAAATCTTGATCGGCCAAAAAACATTTTAACACTCGCATCACCACGCCATGCGTAATGACATAGGTAATTTGCTTAGAATTTCCATGTTCCGCACATATCGCACCAGCTCCTCGCAAAACCCGGTCAGAAAATTCAGTTAATTTTTCACCGCCTGGAAATTCAAAAGACGCTGGATTGCTCATCCATTGCTGCCACACCAAATCATTGTTCAGT
>CAISKC010000502.1 GCA_903885895.1 uncultured Legionella sp. | reverse complement strand
TAGAATAATTTCATATTCTTTGCTCCGTTCGGGCTGAGGAAGCGCGATAGCGCTGTCTCGAAGCCTGGGCACATGCTTTAAGGCTTCGAGACGTAGCTGCGCTACTCCTCAGCCCGAACTGTTCTTTTTTTATTTTTTGTTTAAAATATGAAGCTTCACGCAGTTCTATAAACATAACTCGTGAAATTTGTGCATTTTCGTAGGGGTACATCAACTCGGGATGACGTGGAGAGTTACTCATCTCTTTAGATGACTAAACTAAAAACACACCTGTATCTAGTGAGTTGATTCCATCCATTCATAAACGTGCATTAAAGCTTTGCCTACCGTGGGATTTAGAATTGGATAATTCTGGGGAAGTAAGGATACATGTGCAAACAGAACTTATCCTTACTTCCTCCGAAATTCATTCATGAAAGGTATATCACCTATCAAAATGTTCTGAACTATCACAGCCACCATCATCTTCTTCTTTAGGATTTTCTTGTGTATCTACCACTTTGTGTGGAGACACCTCTTTCATTTCTTGTTGGAGAGCCATGTTATGCTGATTTTTAACCAATTTATTTGTATTGGTACTTCCGATAGTACTGACTACACAAGATAGATTTTTTGCTACGCAAGCAGAAGCTGCGACGGCTAGTATCGCTAAACCTGGTATTTGTAAACCCGGAATACATAAAAAAATAGCAGCTATGAAAGCTAATCCATAAATGGTCGTATTTTCCATAGCATCTTTAAGCACTTTTTCATTTTCAATTTTAAGGGCTGCTTGTTGGGCTTTGATTTCTTTTTTTTCTGATTCACTGAGCTGTATGACGTGCGCCTGGATCGTTGGGATATGAAATGATTTTAACCACTCTGGTGTTTCTTGCTGTGTTTCATACACTTGGATTAGTTTTTGAATAGCAGTTGCATTATCTGGGTTATCAAGCAGGAGTGCCTGGATTTGTATTTGCATATCTTTATTTAATTTATCTTGAGTTTCTTGAAGGGTGTAATATTCATTGCTAAGACGATTAATAAGCGCAACAGCATGCGGTTCAGAGGAGGTTTGTTGAATTGATTGATCTAATTTTCTAAGGCGAATCGCATTATCTTGCAATTGTGGAAGCGTATCTTTGATCCAATAATACGGATCACATCTTAACTGAGCCTGTCTTAAATCGTCTAGCGATAGCCCAAAAAGCACCGCGACTGACGCTGCAAAACTAGGTGGGAATAATGTTCCAACGCCCATTACAAGGCTTGTAACACCGATAGACGTTGTTTTGACAGCATCCAATACCGTCACCAGTCCTTTGATTCGTTGAGCATTCGGTCGATGCGTGGTTTCTGTGCTTAGCTGATTGATACCACTGACCAAATTGAATGCAGAAAGCACGAAGTCCGCAATAGGAATCCCTGTATGCGGTATCGCTTTCCCATACATTTGATTAAAGACAAAAGTAAGCAACATATTATACGCAACGCTGGTCCAAAAAATGTTTGGTCGCGCCACGTCGCTGATTTCTTCGGTTTTTTTTAAAAGGGTAGCGCCTGTGTTTTGAATGAACTTCATTTCGTCTTGAGATGAGGACATCTTGTCAGTCCTATAGTATGGAGCAATTAATAATAAAGGAACCACAGCAAGCGTCACGAATTGCTTGCGTAATAAACGCTTCAAGACTGATAGATTGACCGTTTATCTTGAATTTTAGATTCTTTTTAGCATAACATTTATAACTATCTTCTATTCCGAATATGAACTGCTCAATTTTATGAGTATTTTCTTTTTTATCACGCGACATAATCATGTTCCAATAAAAACCATTTAGAATAATAAAAGTATAGGATATTATAAGAAACATGGTTACATGTCGTCACATTTAACCTTGATTCAGCCCAAATTAAAAAATTGTTAAAGAGTTTTTTTCATTAATACTTGTGATCTGATCTAGATTTGGTTAAAATCGCCGGTCATAGATCAAGTTAGGTGGTTTGGAGTTAGGTAATGAAGACATTTAGTGCCAAAGCACACGAAGTCAAACGTGATTGGTATATCATTGATGCAAGCAATAAGACCCTTGGTCGGTTAGCGTCTCAGATCGCAATTCGTTTACGTGGGAAACACAAAGCAGAATATACGCCGCACGTCGATACTGGTGATTATATTGTTGTAACGAATGTGGAAACAATTAAAGTAACTGGACGTAAATTTAAAGATAAAATTTACTACAGCCATACTGGTTTTCCAGGTGGGATTAAAGAAATTTCCTTTGAAAAATTGCAAGCAAAGCATCCAGAACGTGTGCTTGAGCGTGCAGTAAAAGGGATGCTTCCCAAAAATTCACTAGGCCGAGACATGTTTCGTAAACTTAAAGTTTACGTTGGTAACGAACATCCTCATGCAGCTCAGCAGCCTAAGCAACTTGAGATCGAGGAATAAGTATGAGCGCGCAAAAAAAGCAAATCAAACAATACTATGGTACGGGTCGCCGTAAAAGTTCTTCAGCACGTGTTTTTTTACGTCCTGGAAAAGGCAATATCCTTATCAATAAGCGTGAATTATCTGAATATTTCGGCCGCGAAACTTCTTGTATGGTGATTCGTCAACCATTGGAAGCAGTCGATGCGTTGACTACGTTCGACATTTACGCAACCGTAGTGGGTGGCGGTGTATCAGGTCAAGCCGGCGCAGTGCGTTTAGGTATTGCCAGAGCATTAGTTGCTTATGATGAAATCGATATGGTAGAAGGTGCAGAGCCTTCTGAACAATCATTCCGGAAAAAATTACGTGCTCGTGGGTTACTTACCCGTGATTCGCGTCGTGTTGAGCGGAAGAAAGTCGGTCTGCATAAAGCACGTAGAGCAACTCAATACTCCAAACGCTAAGCTTTTTTATTTTATTGCGTTTCAATTTCAAAGTCCCCTCTTTATGAGGGGATTTTTTTGACTTATAATTGTCAACGCAATAGATGGCTCTATCTTCAAAATTCCTTCTCCCCTTATGCCCAAAAAGCGGATGAGGAGTATAAGAAAAGAGGATAGGACTTACGCAAAACCCCGAGGTCGAGGCGGATTTAGTATTTAATAATGACCTACTAAATCTAACGAAGAGATCGGGGTTTTACGTAAGTCCTAAGGGATACAACGAGGAATCCTTATGTCAGATACAGAAGATACGGTAGATGAAGAGCGCCGCCGTTTATTAAGTACTGGCATCCGTATCATGGGATGTTTAGGAGCAGCCTGTGCCATTGTGCCCTTTCTATCCTCTTTGAAACCTAATCAACAAATTTTAGCTGCCAACAAACCGCTGGACATCGATCTCTCTCACTTGCAAGCTGGACAACAAATGACGGTACAGTGGCGCGGCAAACCCATTTGGATCTTGCGCCGTACCCAGGCTATGCTGGACCAATTACGTGACAACAACCCCGCATTACGAGATCCGAATTCTTTGGTTGCACAACAACCCGCTTTTGCGCAAAATGCCTGGCGGTCGCTACATCCAGAATATTTAGTTTTGGTTGGGGTGTGCACTCATCTCGGCTGCATCCCAGAATATCGCAGTCAAGATCCCCTGTTCACCGCTGATGCGGGCGGCTATTATTGTCCTTGTCATGGATCACGTTTCGATTTGTCTGGCAGAGTATATCGTCATGTACCAGCCCCCATTAATTTAGAAGTACCCGTGTATCGCTTTATCAATGACCACACGATCCGACTTGGGGAAAGCGCATGACACAACAAAAACGCTGGAAAACATGGTTGTTCGAGCGCTTTCCAATCGTTACCTTGTGGAAGAATTATTGTAGTAACTATTATGTCGCAAAAAATTTAAACCTATATTATTGTTTTGGGGCTTTGGCTTTATTGGTGTTAGGGAATCAATTCATCACTGGATTATGGCTGAGTTTTTTCTACACTCCAACTATCCACTCCGCTTTTCAATCCATTGAAACCATCATGCGCGACGTAAACTATGGTTGGCTGATCCGCTATATGCATTCTACTGGCGCATCAGCCTTTTTCCTGGTCATTTATGTCCATATGGTGAGAGGATTATTGTACGGTTCCTATCAAAAACCCCGTGAATTGGTCTGGATATTGGGGATGTTCTTGTTTGTCATACTTCTGGTAGAAGGCTTTTGTGGATATTTGTTACCCTGGGGACAGGTTTCTTATTGGGGAGCACAAGTGATCACATCCGTATTTGCTAGCGTTCCTTATATTGGCGAGCAATTGGTCACCGGGCTCCGAGGGGATTTTATGGTTGGGCAATCGACGTTACAACGCTTCTTTGCGCTGCATATCATCGCGATGCCTTTACTATTAGTGATGTTCTCCTTTTTACATGTCGTAGCATTGCATCATGTTGGCTCGTCCAATCCAGATGGCATTGATCCTCTCGCACCAGCTGATAAGCGACCGTTTTATCCTTTCTATGTGATGAAAGATATTTTCGCAATGCTGGTATTTTTGGTGATATTTTTTACCATTGTTTTTTTCTTTCCAGATCTGGGTGGGTATTTTTTAGAACCTGCCAATGCAGAGCCAGCAAACCCTTTGGTTACGCCCTCTCATATCACACCTCTTTGGTATATGGCGCCATTTTATTGCATATTGCGTGCTATTCCAGACAAAAATATTGGCATCGTCTTAACTTTCGCAGCTATCGCCATTTTATTTTTCTTACCCTGGCTGGATCGCAGTCCGGTGCGCTCCATCCGTTATAAAGGTCGCTGCTCGCGGACCGCTTTAGGTTTGTTACTGGGTAGTTTTATCATCCTAGGCTATTTAGGCATGCAGGAATTAACCCCTTTCAATCAAGGTTTGGCACAGTTGGCGACCATCCTGTACTTTGCTTATTTTCTACTGATGCCGCTCTATACAAGGCTAGAGACTTGCTTGCCTGTGCCAAAACGGATCACATCATGATCTGGCATTTTATAGGTCGTCCCAAACGGCGTCTCATCTTAGTACTCGGCATCTTATTCACTTTGAGTCACAGTGCCACCTATGCCGCGCCAAATCGTGCCCGGGGCGCAATATTATTTATGAATTATTGTAGTGGTTGTCATAGCTTACGTTACCTTTCTTGGTCTCGAATGCTGAGTGATTTAAATTTAGACCAACACAGCACGGCGCAAATCACACCCCGCTTGCGTTTATCACTACCACCGCTCTCACAAACTTGGCCTCACATCGCTATGGCACCTCAAGATGCCAATAGCTGGTTTGGGAAACCACCCCCAGATTTATCCCTCATCAGTCGACAACGCGGCACAACATGGGTACAAACGTATTTACAAGGATTTTATCCAGACCACAATCGACGTTTCGGGGTCAACAACCACCAATTTCCCAACACAATGATGCCCAATATTTTGGAGTCTTTACCGGGTGATCAGCGTGCTGAGCTGGCGGACATCGCGTACTTTTTGGCCTATGCAGCCGAACCGGCTGTCTTGATTCGCACTCATTTAGGAGGGTATGTCCTGGGCTTTTTGTTGATTCTTAGCCTGCTATATTGGCTGCGTATGCAGATATCTATACGTAACTCGAGAAATTAAACAACCAAGCGTATGCAAAGCAACCTCATACACCGTGTTGGTACCTATATACCCAATAAACTCCAAAATGCTATGTTTTAAGCGGCTTGGAGTTTATTGGGTATATTACGTAGATGATTGCCTAACCCCGTTGATTCCGGCATAATTATTTCCCAGTTTAGTAAATATGTGACGGCGGTTTATCATGTATCACTGACTCAAACTATTCAATATAAGAACAAGTAAAATATATTTTAGTCACTTCATTAAGGAACATCATGGGCACGCGATCCACACCTTTTAAACGCACATTAGGCAAAGTCATTTTTTTTAGTCGTTGGCTCCAAGCACCCCTATATATTGGCTTAATCTTCGCACTCGCTGCCTATGTGTATCGGTTTCTGAATGAATTGTTCGATTTGTTTTTTCATTTGAATGGACCCAGTGATACCTCCATCATGCTAGGTGTATTGGGATTGATTGATGTGGTGATGATAGCCAATTTATTGATCATGGTTATTTTAGGTGGCTATGAAACGTTTATCGCTAGTTTAGGCATCGACCGCCATCCTGATCAACCAGAATGGTTAGATCATCTCGACGCGGGCGCAATGAAAATCAAATTAGCACTGGCATTAATTGGGATCTCATCTATCCATTTATTGCGTACTTTCATTGATCCAGACAAACATTCTAATATTGCCATTTCTTGGCAAGTTGGTATTCATCTCACCTTACTAGTCTCGGCATTAACGATTGCATTTGCGAATCGTTTGCTACGCGAAGCGGAGTAATGGGTAAATATTTACCCACTCTTCATTAAAATATGCTACAATAAGTACTTTTGACGTCAGGGTGTTCTGCCAATTTGCTACCACCCCACTAAGCCAATGAGGTTATGAGATGGCCATTATTACCAAGCGCACCATTATGTCACTCTATTCTAATCACGATGATATTTATAGCCACCAAGTGCGCATTGTTTTAGCTGAAAAAGGCGTCAATGTGGATATCATGCCCATGAACTCTGGCACTGTTTCCGATGATCTCTTAGCCATCAACCCTTATGGCTTATTACCAACCCTTATTGATCGTGAGTTGGTGTTATATGAACCCCGTATTATTATGGAATACTTGGATGAGCGTTTTCCACATCCCCCTTTATTACCGGTCTACCCTGTAGCCAGAGCAGAAACACGTAAGATGATGTACCGTATTGAACAGGATTGGTATGGATTAGCCAATCAAATCCAAGCTCAGCCATCACCCGAAGCACAGAAATTATTATCCGACAGCCTCTTAGGTATCGAAGCAGTGTTTGCAGATAAAATGTTTTTCTTAAGCGAAGAATTCTCTTTATTAGATTGCGTTTTAGCACCATTATTATGGCGTCTTCCAACATTGGGTGTTACTATTCCGGAATCGGCAATAGGCATCACGCAATACATGGAGCGCCTGTTCAAACGTGATTCATTCGAATCAAGTTTGACCGATGCAGAACGACAATTAAGGGCCGCTTAAATGACATCAACCATGACTTCCAATAAGCCTTATTTTATTCGGGCACTATTTGATTGGATTGTTGAAAATAATTTAACGCCTTATTTATTGGTAGATGCGACCCATCCTGACGTAGAAGTCCCTCAAGAATTTGTGAACGGCGGACGGATCATTTTGAATATTGATCCGAAAGCCTGTCGAGGCCTACATTTGGACAATGATAGAATTATTTTTACCGCTAAATTTTCCGGACAAACCTCGCAAATCTCATTATCACCCGGCGCAGTCCTTGCCGTTTATGCGAAAGAAAATGGTCGTGGCATGGAGTTTGAGGTGGAATATGAAACAGTGCCTCCTCAAAAACAGCCGGCATTGCAAACAAAATCAAAGGTCAAACCCTTTTTGAAATTAGTCACGGATAACCATCAACCTTCCGACGAAGAATAATTGTAGCAGCTAGTTGAAGGCATAATCTCGACGCTCTGTGAACGGAATGAGTAGTGACCAATGAACAAGATCGTAACATCTGTTGAATTACCCTCCATCCAAGATACTGAGCGCTATGCAGAACATCTCGCACAGCGCTTAACTGCGCCGATGGTCATCACACTGAGTGGTGCGATAGGTGCCGGTAAAACAACCTTCGTGCGCGCCTTACTCCGTGCGCTGGGCGTGCAAGGCCCCATTAAAAGCCCAACCTATTCTTTGGTTGAAACGTATGATTTACCTATGAACACTACTTTATCTTCGTCTCCCATACAGATGCATCATTTCGATTTATATCGCATTACAGATGAAAGTGAATTAGAGTTCCTAGGCTTTCGCGATTATTTTCAATCTAACACAATTTGTTGTATTGAATGGCCAGAACGAATAACATTGCCTGCCGAGCAAATTGATATCGCTTTATTGCTAATCGGTTCTGGGAATGGTAGAACATTATCTATACAGACAAAAGAGAAAATCTGAGTATGTAAAAGGAGAAAGAATGCGTGTTTTGCAACAAATAGGGTTGATGCTTGCGCTTTGCCTAATGACATCCGTCAGTATTGCTGCGCAATTAAACCATATTACTGTCTTGCCACAACAAGCTAATCTCACTCTGAAATTTACCATGACAGGCCACGCCAATCAGAAAATATTTATGCTCCATAACCCAGAACGCATTGTGATTGATCTCCCCAACACAACAACTCAAATAAATCCCAATTTTTTAGCTCACACAAACCAATTGATCAAAACCGTGCGAGTAGGGCATCCGCAACCACAAACCTTACGTCTGGTACTAGAAACAAAACAGCCCGTGCAATTTCATACTAGCAACTGGGCCAATGGCTGGCAGTTGCGTATCACACCCTCTACAACATCTTTGCATACCAGCGCCCATAACGTTTTACCCAAAACCCCCACACCAGCGCCACGACATACTCCCAACATCACACCTAATCAATATGCTGGTAACCGCGATGTGATCATCGTCTTAGATCCAGGACATGGTGGTCATGATCCTGGTGCGATCGGCAACAAACGTACCCATGAAAAACAAGTGGTACTCGCTATTGCCAAAAGACTGAAAACCCTAATTGATCAACAACCTGGCATGCGCGCGGTTCTCACCAGAAATGGGGATTATTACATAGGCTTGCGAGAAAGAATGGCCATTGCGCGGCGCCATAATGCCGATCTATTCATTGCTATCCACGCCGATGCTTTTGAAAATCGTAACTCGCATGGTGCTTCCGTATTTGCCTTATCACCACGCGGAGCCACCAGTGAGGCGGCACGTTGGTTAGCGGCGAAAGAAAACTATTCTGAATTAGGCGGCGTGAATTTATCCAAATTACATGATCAAAATGGCGTGATCCGCTCGGTATTGATTGACTTGTCACAGACAGCAACCATCAGTGCCAGCTTACAACTTGGGCATCAGGTTTTGCACGGTTTAAATCACGTCACGAGCTTACATAGCCATAAAGTAGAACAAGCGCGCTTCATGGTTCTCAAATCTCCCGATATCCCATCATTGCTCATTGAGACAGGCTTTATTTCTAATCAACGCGAAGAAATGAATTTGACCAATCCACGCTACCAAACGCAATTGTGTCAAGCCATCATGGGCGGGATCAAAACCTATTTTTGGGAATACCCCCCACACGGCAGCAAAATCGCCGCCATGGCAGCTCGTTATCAAACGATTACGCATAACACACGTCCTGCCAATACGAGATTAGGATGAGGATTCAGCAACTATCTCCCCATGTAGCGAATCAAATCGCAGCAGGGGAGGTCATTGAACGCCCGGCCTCCGTCGTCAAAGAGTTATTAGAAAACGCTTTAGATGCTGGCGCGAATACTATCACCATCGACATTGGTTTCGGGGGCCTCAATCTCATCAAAATTTCGGATAATGGTCATGGTATTGACGCAGAAGATTTGCCTCTGGCCATCGCCGCACATGCCACCAGTAAGATCACGCAATTAACGGATCTCTATGCGATCAGTTCTATGGGGTTTCGTGGGGAAGCACTGGCCAGTATCGCTGCTGTATCCAGAATGAAACTATACTCAAAACCAGCCGCACAAACGCATGGTATGCTGTTACAAATTGATGAAACGGGGATCCAAACCCAACCCTATGCCAGAACGCAAGGTACCACGGTTGAAATCTGTGATTTGTTTTTTAATACTCCCGTGCGCAAAACCTTTTTAAAATCTGAACGCCTTGAATATCAAGCCATTGACTTAGTCGTCAAACAGTTTGCTTTGGCCGCGCCCCATATCGCTATCACGCTGCAACATAATCAGAAACAGACCTTACATTTGCCCAAAGCAAGCTGTGAATCAAGCCGATTGCGCCGGATCAAAAAATTATTTGGTCAAGCGTTTTTGCAAGACGCACTGTTCATTCAAGAAGAGCATGAGCATTTTGCCATGCATGGCTGGATAAGTCAGAGGCAATACCAACGCAGTCAACGCGACCGTCAATGGGTCTATCTGAATCAGCGTTTAATCAAAGACAAACTCATATTGCAAGCCATAGGCCAAGCGTATCAAGAGATCCTTCACCCTGGTCGTTACCCTTCTTGCATTCTGTATGTCAACATCCCACCCGATCAAGTAGATGTCAATGTGCATCCTACCAAGCACGAGGTGCGCTTTCGTCAACCGCGCTTGATCCACGCCATGCTTGTCAGCGGATTGGCAAATCGCCTGCATGCGCAACCAAGCATACCGAGCACACCCAGCACTCATCATGAAGCTCATACGATACAGCAAAAGATGAGTCATTATGCTCTACACCCATCATCCACACCCATCCATACCACTGAACAAGATGCGACATGGCACATCCTTAATCCGCATTTTGCCATACTCCGCTTGCACGATGCTGTGCCTTATTTAGTGGATATGGCTAAAGTTCATGACCATTATGTCACGAAGATGCTTCAGGCATTACCCCAACCATTACCTCATCGCGCTTTATTAGTACCAGTCCGCATTGACATAGCAACCGCTACTGAGTCATTACTAGAACAACAGCGTTCTGAACTCTTAAACTTGGGGATTCAATTCGATTTTATCAGTACACATCAGATCCTAATTCGTACGATTCCACTGAATCTACCCTTGTTAGATCTCGAACGGTTTTTTATAGCCATTCAAACGGCTCATCCTCATCAAAATGATATCATGCAACAAATAATTGCTTGTCAAACATTCGATGCGTATAATATGAGCTCAATTGAACGCGAGACTTTATTAGACTATTGTCTGCAACACTGGGATACCATGCACACCGTCCAAGCCTGTTTATCTTTAGATTTAGCAACGTGCCAACTTGCGATGCGTCAAATCCGACCCTGTCCTGTCACAGCATGAGTCATACACCGCTGTTTCCAACTTGGTTTTGTTTGATGGGCCCAACTGCTGTGGGCAAAACGGATTTGGCTTGTGAATTATTACAACATTTCCCGTTTGAAATCATCAGCATCGACTCAGTGATGATTTACCGCGATATGGATATCGGTTCCGCGAAACCCGATCCTGTCCTTTTAGCACAAGCGCCACATCATTTGATTAATATTCTTTCCCCAGAAGAAACCTATTCGGTCGCACAATGTTGTGCGGATGTGCTTCGCTGTGGGCAAGAAATAGAGGCACGCGGCAAGATTCCTTTGTTGGTGGGCGGTACGATGATGTATTTTCGTGCTTTACAGCAAGGATTATCCACATTACCTAACGCTGATCCCAGCGTTCGTCAAACGCTGCTTGATCAAGCACAAGAACATGGCTGGGCTCATTTACACCAACAATTGGCCACAGTGGACCCCAAAGCCGCACAACGCATTCATGCGCATGATACCCAGCGCATCATGCGTGCATTGGAAGTCTTTACGCTCACGCAGCAACCTTTGTCTGCCTGGCTGCAAACCACCCAACATGCGATTCAACGAACGTTTGTCAATCTCATCCTCATGCCAGAAGAGCGCGGATGGTTACATGAACGCATTGCACAGCGTTTCAAGGCCATGCTGGCAACAGGCTTGATCGATGAGGTCCAACAACTATGCCAAGATTACGCATTGACTGCCGCGCTTCCCGCAATGCGTTGTGTCGGGTATCGTCAGGTATGGGAATATTTAAATAACCATCACGATCTCTCGTTATTAACCGACAAAGGCATTGCAGCAACACGGCAATTAGCCAAACGCCAAATGACTTGGTTGCGACATTGGCCAGAAGGACAAGTCTTTTCAATAGATCAAACCATCGACTTACGAGAAATGATTGCGTTCATACAACGAATTGCGGATAATTAGCAGAAAAAGAGATGAGAAACATGACTTCTATAACCGAAAAACAACAAGCCTGTACCCAAAAAGTGATCCATATTAAGGCCAAAGATCTACCTTTATCTTGTCCCACCGACGAGATGTCTACTTGGAACGCACACCCCAGAGTGTACTTGCCTATCGAAAAAACAGGCAAAGAAACTTGTCCTTATTGCGGGACACAATTTATCCTAACAGGCAAAAATAACGCAAAATCCTGATTATAAACGAATAATGAGAAACATAACCGCAACGAGCATTTATTTAACGCCTTTCAGGCAGTTATACATTGGCCTATGTGCCATTTTTGCGTAATTTTCGAATAATTTCAGCATAATCATTACTCTTAAAAATCGTTGATCCTGCAACAAATTCTTTGGCGCCCTCTGCGGCTAATAAGCCAATATTATCTAGGGTAATACCACCATCTACACAAATGCGGAGATTAGGATATTGCGCATGAACTTGAGCGATTTTGGGGATTGTCGCCGCAATTAATGTTTGCCCGGGAAATCCGGGATTGACAGTCATCAATAAAACAAAGTCCAAATGCTGTTGACACCAACGGAGGCAGTCCACAGAAGTTGCTGGATTCAATGCCAAGCCGGCTTGACAGCCCGCATCTTTTATCAATTGTAAACTACGGTCGACATGCCGTGTCGCCTCAGGATGAATGCTGATCCGTCTCGCTCCCGCTTCAGAGAAGGCTATAATCATAGGATCAACGGGTGAGATCATGAGATGCACATCAAGCGGCAAATCTGGGAATTGTTTATGGATGGCATGACAAATCTGTGGACTAAATGCTAAGTTTGGTACGTAATGATTGTCCATGACATCGATGTGTAAAAGATCAGCTCCGGCAATCTGGATGGCAGCAATTTCATCACCGAGCGTCATAAAATTAGCAGACAGTAAAGAAGGTAATATATAGGGCACTTTAGTTAGCATGTTCAATGACTCCTAGAAGTGAGTAGGCAACATCCCTAGTTATTTCCGGTTAAAATATTAACTTACACAAAACCCCGACCTCGAGGTTTTGCACAAGTCCTAAAGATATCAGGGCGCTTCTCAGCAAGCCATGATCAGCTCTTTGAACTGTTGCAGTCCACCCTTAATATCTTTTCCCAAATGAACACGCAAAACTCGTCTAGAACGTTTTCCAAGAACAGTAAAATAAGACTCAGCTTGTGCTGTAATAACTAAGCCAAACGTATAAGGATGCTCAGGAACTTGGACATCATTTTGATGATCAGCCGTAATAATAAAAAACACTCCCGTATTCGGCCCCCCAACATAAGCTTGTCCTGTAGAATGTAGAAATCGAGGACCGAAACCTAGGCAAGTCGCTATTTTTTGCTTATTTCTAATATGCATCCGACTATCTTGTAACAATGCAGTATGCTCATCCGACATCTCAATAAATGCAGATAAATTAACATAATCACCTTCTTTTACTCGAGCCAAATGTGCCCGTAAATAGCCAATAAGACTAGCTTTTCCCACGAGATGTTTTTCTATATCATTTCTATTATTATCGTCGGCAAAAATCAAAATGCCATTTTCAGAAAAGAACGGTTCAGGTTGTGTCAGTTTTCCTGTTTTTTCATATTCAGTCGTTAATTGTCGCGCTAAAACCTTGCTTTCTTCAACATTAGGTTGGTTAAATGGATTAATGCCCATAATACTGCCAGCAACATCTGTAGCAACCTCCCAGCGGAATAATTCTGCCCCCAAATGCCATTTATCAGCCAAACTCAATTTTACAACCACTTGCCCCGCTTGTTCTAAAGCTTCTATCATACGATCTTGTTCAGGATCTGGTGCAGACTCTAAACGAATATAAGCGAAAACACGGTCATAACCATATACTTCAGGTCGATCTAATACTTCCTGATCTAAAGGAATCAAGCCTTTGCCTTCTTTTCCAGTCGATTCGGCGAGTAATTGCTCTAACCATGCCCCTAATGAGTTGATGCCAGGAGACGCAATCAACGTCACTTTATTTTTTCCATAGTTTGCACATACACCCAAAATAACCCCTAAAACAACACCTGGATTATCTTTAATTGGAACACTAAGCGAACAAGCTTCGCGCATCGTTTTAGCATGCTGCAATATTTTCTTCACATCCAAGCCCATTAGTCCTGATGGGACCATACCAAAATTGGACAACGCAGAATAACGACCACCAATGGACGATATGCCATTAAAAATGGCTCTAAAATGATCATTTTTGGCCATTTCTTCAAGTTTGCTACCAGGATCAGTGATAGCTAAGAAGCGATCACCCACGTCTTTTTTGTTTAATACTGATTGCACACGCTCATAAAAATATGCTTTATAAATATTAGGCTCTAACGTGCTGCCTGATTTACTAGAAACGATAAAGAAAGTACTTTTTAAATTAAGACTTTTTTCAAAATGACGAATTTGATCAGGATCAGTTGAATCCAATATATGCAAACGTGGAAAACCAGCAATATGACCAAACGTAATGGCCATCATGGCTGGACAAAGACTGGAACCTCCCATTCCCAACAATGCAATATCTGTGAATTTTTCAGCTCTCAGCGCATTAGCCAGTGACTCAATTTTTGATACTTCGTGATCTTCCGATGCAAGATCTAACCACCCCATCCATTTGCTTTCATCTGAACCAGTCCAGAGTGTTGCATCATGCTCCCATAGACGTTTGACTTTGTCTTCTTTCTGCCAAACGTTTAACTCCGAAAGGATTGCTTCATGACAATCTCCAGCTGAAAACTCAATCATCCCTAATTTAGTAGTGGCTTTCATTATATCATCCTTGTTTGTTTTTTGTTCACGCAAAGGCCTGTTGCCAATTCCACTATCTTGGACAAGATAGTGGAATAATCAGCCAACCCTATTGTTTAAAGCATTTATCAATTGATCATATGATTTAATAAATTTATCAACCGCCTCATTTTCAAGCTGCTGTGTCACATCTTCAATATGAATACCAAAATCAGGCAGTCTCTGAAAACATTGAGTAACTTTATCGTAATCCAATGTTAAACGTGATGCCGGATTGCCGTGATCACGATAAGCATCTAATGTTTCTAAAGGAATCGTATCCACTGTTTGTGCCCCAATCAACGCTTCGACATATTTTGTATCGCTATAATTAGGATTTTTGGTGCTGGTGCTTGCCCACAGTAACCGTTGGACTTGAGCGCCTTTTTCAGTGAGAGACTGAAACTGTTTACTATGAAATAATTCTTCAAAAATGTGATAAGCGCCTTTTGCTGAAGCAATAGCAACTTCACCTATCAACTGCTTTGCAAGCGTTGCCTGTGCTGCATTGTCAGCGGCATATTTTTCAAATATAGGATCGAGTAACACATCTATGCGACTTAAGAAAAAACTTGCCACAGAAGCCACATGTTTCACAGATTGCCCTTGTTTAAGTCGCGCTTCTATACCAGAGATATATGCCTCAGCAACTTCTCGGTAACGAGTTAAACCAAAAAGTAACGTCACATTCACATTAATTCCTTCACTAATCAGTTGTTTAATAGCAGGAACGCCCTCTTTTGTTGCTGGAACTTTAATTAACACATTAGGGCGGTTCAGCGCTGTCCAAAAACGTCTAGCTTCTGCTATCGTCCCATTCGTATCATGCGCGAGATGAGGATTCACTTCTAAACTTACATAGCCATCTAAACCATTCGTTTCTTTGTAAACAGGATAAAACTCATCTGCTGCAGATTGCACATCCTGTTGAGTGAGTGTCTCATATATTTGATTAACATTTTTTCCTTCTTGTACCATTCGATGGATATCTTGATCATAGTCATGGCTATCAACTATCGCTTTTTCAAAAATACTTGGATTAGAGGTAATACCACGTAACCCATCTTCCGTAATAAATTGTTTCAATTTTCCACTTGCAAATAAATCTCGTCTGATATAATCAAGCCAGATAGATTGGCCAAATGTTTCTAGTTTTTTCAAAGGATTGGGATTCATTTCGATAACTCCTGTTGATGCTGTTTAACTAAAGCCAATGCTTTAGAGTAGACATTTTCCACTGTAAAGCCATAGTGTTGCATAATAATTGGTCCAGGTGCTGAAGCACCAAAATCATCAATACTGATCACCGCTCCTTTATCGCCTACATATCGAGCCCAACCTTGTGAACTACCTGCTTCCACAGATAATCGCGTGGTCACCTCGGGTGGTAGCACAGAGTCACAGTATTCTTTTGATTGCAGAGCAAACAACTCCCAGCTCGGCATAGACACAACTCGTGCATGAATATTTTGAGCAGCTAATTTTTCTTTTGCAGCGATGATTAAACTGAGCTCTGAACCAGTTGCTATCAGAATAATATCTGGTTTTTTATCAGGGGCATCCGCTAAAATGTAGGCACCGTATCGCACTCCTTCAGCAGAGGCAAACTGAGCCCTATCAAGCGTTGGTATCTTTTGTCGCGTCAATACAAGAACGATTGGATGATGGTGCATTTCAATGGCTACCGTCCAAGCGACTGCTGTTTCATTGGCGTCACCTGGTCGTATGACTATTAAATGCGGTATAGCACGCAAACTTGCCAGTTGTTCTACTGATTGATGCGTCGGTCCATCTTCACCCAATGCGATGCTATCGTGAGTAAATACATAAATCACTTGCAGTTTCATCAACGCCGCAAGTCGAATCGGTGGACGCATATAGTCAGAAAAAATAAGAAAAGTCGATGCAAACGGAATGATGCCGCCAAACGTAGCTAATCCATTCGATATAGCACCCATAGCATGTTCTCTAATGCCATAAAAAATATTGCGACCTGAATAGTCCCAGCCACCGCTCACTGTTCCCTGCAAATCACCGCCAGCATTGCTTGGACTCTCAAAATTACCACAATTAACCAGTGCTGTTTTGGTAGAGGTATTCAAATCAGCGGAACCACCAATAAATCCAGGAAGTTTCGCAGCGATCACTTGCATTATTTTTTCTGATGCATCTCGCGTTGCAACGCCTTTTGCATCAGCTGAAAAAGTAGGAATGCCAGCACTCCATTGTTCTGGAAGTTTTTTACTCATAAGTTGTTTTAATTCTTGTGCGAGTAGTGGACATTTCTTTTCATAAGCCTCAAACAGGTGCGTCCAATGTTCTTCTGCTTGCTGACCGATCTGGATGGCATCATGAAAATGCTTTTCTGCTTCAGCCGGAACGTAAAAACTGGGTTGCTCAGGCCAATGATAATGCTGTTTGGTTAACGTAACCTCTTCAGGACCAAGTGGTGAACCATGCGCCTCAAAAGTGTTCTGTTTATGCGGCGCTCCAAATCCAAGAATCGTTTTTATTAGAATAATAGACGGCTTGTCCGTGGTTTTTTTTGCTGATTCAATAGCAGACTTAATCGCTTCAAGATCATTACCATCCGAAACAGATTGTGTATGCCAACCATATGCATCAAACCGTTTTTTAGTATCTTCAGAAAAGGACGCATGTGTGGATGCAGACAGCGTCATATGATTATCATCATAAAGAAAAATCAATTTACCCAGTCGTAAATGACCTGCCAATGATGCCGCTTCGGAAGCCACACCCTCCATCAAATCACCATCACCGACCAATACATACGTAAAGTGATCGATAATATGCAAATCCGTCTGATTATAACGTGCTGAAAGGTACGCTTCAGCTATAGCCATACCCACACCATTTGCAACACCTTGTCCAAGCGGGCCGGTTGTTGTTTCAACACCAGGGGTCAATTCACTTTCAGGGTGACCCGGAGTGATACTGCCCCATTGTCGAAATTGTTTGATTTGCTCCATAGGGAGATCGTAACCCGTCAGATGCAATAAACTATACAGCAACATGGATCCATGACCAGCCGATAGAACGAAACGGTCGCGATCATACCACTGAGGATTTTTAGGATTATGCTTTAAAAAATATTTCCATAACACATAAGCCATGGGCGCCGCGCCAAGCGGTAGCCCTGGGTGACCACTATCGGCTTTTTGAATAGCATCAATGGACAGCATACGAATCGTATTGATACATAGCTCATCAATGGTTATTTCTTTTGAATTATTCATTTTTCAGATCCTTTGTTATGCCATTCCGTATGAAATACGCCTTTAACATCGATACGTTCATAGGTATGAGAACCAAAATAATCGCGCTGCGCTTGAATCAGATTCGCTGGCTGCCAAGTACTACGATAACTGTCAAAATAACCCAGTGACATCATCATTGCGGGGATTGACACACCAGATAAACTGGCCTGACTCACCACATTCCTTAAATTATCTTGATGTGCTATTATTTTTTTCGCTAAATTAGGATCCAGCATCAGATTGGGTAATTTAGGATTACTGCGATAAGCCGTACGAATATCCTCTAGTAAAGTTGCACGAATAATACAACCACCACGCCAAATGCGCGCTACCGCTTCCAGATCAAGATTATATCCATATTTTTCAGAAGCAGCTGTCAGAATCGCCATGCCTTGTGCATAGACAAGTGTCATGCTCATAAAAAGAGCGCCTTCCAGTTGTTTTAAAAACGCACCATGCTCCATTTTTATAGGCTGTAATGGAATATTGTACAAAGACTGCGCTTTATCACGTTCAGTAACCAATACGGACATATCACGCATAGAAACTGCCACATCAATCGTTGGGGCTGGTGTTTGCAATGTCATGGCGCTTTGTGAAGTCCATAACCCAGTTCCTTTTTGTGCGGCCACTCCTACAATTTCATCAAGCAGTAAATGACCTGTTTTTTCATCCACCTTGTCAAAAATAGCAGAAGTAATTTCAAGCAAGTAGCTGTTCAATTCTGTATCATTCCAATCGCGAAAAACATCTTTTATCTGCTCGTTTTTCAAACCAAGACCTCGTTTCATGAGATCATAAGTCTCTGCAATGAGTTGCATGATGCCATACTCAATACCATTATGAACCATTTTCACAAAATGCCCGACTGAACCCTTACCAAGATAGGTTACACAAGGAGAATCTTGTACGTGAGCAGAAACAGCCTCAAAAATAGGACGCACCAATTCATAAGCATCCTGAGGACCACCAGGCATCATACTGGGACCATGTCGAGCACCTTCCTCACCACCCGATATACCAACACCTAAAAATCGAAATCCATCTTTTTCTAACCGTTGTGCACGAATATCGGTATCTGTAAAATGAGAGTTACCAGCATCTATAATAAGATCGCCTGGTTCTAAATGAGGGAGCAAATCATCCATAACAAAATCAACGGGTTTACCGGCAGGCACCAACATCATGATGGCTCTCGGTTTTTTAAGCAATTTGATAAATTCATCGATAGTCGAAGCGCCATAAACATTTTTTTCATTGGACTCTTTGCGCAAACTCTCAACTTTATTACTGTCTTTATCATATCCCGCAACAACAAAACCATGATCTGCCATGTTCAGTAATAAATTTCGGCCCATCACCCCTAAGCCAACCATGCCGATTTGACATTGGTTTATTCCATTTGTATTCGTCATATTAAGCTCCATCCATAGAATATGTTTTCATGTGTATATATTCATGGTAGCATAAAATTTGAGTTATGATAGGATGCCATGTGCGCAAGGAGTTCTAAAATTAATCATAGTTATGAGAAAAAACCAACAGAATACGCCGTACCAAATTCTGATAAAAAATCTGCGAATCTTTGTATTATGGTCATTTTGGCATCGCTGGTGATTTAACAAAACGATTACTGTTTCCCGCTCTTTGTAATTTGGGCAGTGCCGGATTATTAGATGAAAATTTTTCTGTTGTTGGCGTTGCTAAAGATAATTACACAGAAGAATCATTTCGTGAACAGCTCATTAAAAACATTGATCTTTTTGTTACGGATCCTGAGGCCAAAAAATATGGTCATTTTTTAGCTGGGCGAGTCCATTATATTTCAGGAGATTTTTCGGATCCCGCTGTATATGATCATTTGAAAAATAAATTAGAACAACTTGAAAAAGAAAAAGCGAGCAAAAATTGTTTATTTTATTTTGCAGTATCGCCCACATTTATAGAAACCATATCAACCCAACTTCACCACGCTTCTTTGCTCACTGAAGAAAATGATAAAATGTTTAGACGCATTGTGATTGAAAAACCATTTGGCACTGATTTAGCCTCAGCAAAAAAATTAAATCGGTTATTGCTATCTATGGTACGAGAAGATCAGATATTTCGCATTGACCATTTTCTTGGAAAAGAGACGGTACAAAATATACTGGTATTTCGTTTTTCCAACGGTTTATTTGAGCCAATCTGGAACCGATTATACGTCGATCATGTGCAAATAACGGTGTCAGAAACCTTAGGTGTTGAAAATCGAGGCAATTATTATGATCATGCAGGCGCGTTACGTGACATGATTCCTAATCATCTTCTCCAAATGTTAAGTTTGATCACCATGGAGCCACCCTCAACTTTTTCATCAAACAATATTCGAGACGAAAAAACAAAAGCACTGCATGCCATACAAATCTTGACCCCGCAACGCGTATTAACGCAAGCTGTTCGTGGTCAATATGGACCAGGAAAAATAGACAACACTCATACTGTGGGGTATCGCTCAGAACCAGACGTGGCGCCAGATTCCTCTACTGAGACATTTGTCGCATTAAAATTATTCCTTGATACTTGGCGGTGGTTAGATGTTCCTTTTTATCTAAGAACAGGGAAACACATGTCGGCTCGTCAATCTGAAATTGTTATTCAATTTAAATCAGGGCCTTCAACCTTATTCAAGAGTGCCGGAAACAAAATTATAAATAACGTCTTACGAATTAAAATTCAACCAGAAGAAAAGATTTCACTCAGTTTTAATGCAAAATTACCTAATCAAACGCTTCAAGTAGGCCAGGTTGACATGACATTTAAATATAGCGATTATTTTGGCGTTAAGTCTCAAACTGGATATGAAACTATTTTATATGAATGTATGAATGGGGATCATTTGCTGTTCAATACAGCCGAAATGGTAGAAGCATCTTGGGCTATCGTTCAACCCATTTTGGATGTTTGGGCCGCAATCCCACCTAATGATTTTCCTAATTATGCTGCAGGCTCAGACGGGCCAGACGAAGCGGATACTCTATTACAGGAAGATGGTAGAAAATGGTTACTATGATGAAGAATAAAGAAATTAAAATATTCCCAAGTGCTCACGATTTATTTCAATCCACCGCGTTAGATTTTACCCACCGCGCGCAGGCTGCTGTTGAAAAAGCCGGCGTGTTTTCTGTCGCTCTATCGGGTGGAAGCACCCCCAAATTATTTTTTGATACCTTAACCCAAACTGAGTATTGTATCCACAACACGCCATGGGAGAAAATTCGTTTCTTTTTTGGTGATGAACGATATGTTCTCATAGATAATATTAACAACAATTATCACACAGCTATTGAGTTTTTATTTTCTAAACTGCCGGTCAATCCAGACAACATTTTTCGCATACCAACCGAATATAACGATCC
>CAISKC010000501.1 GCA_903885895.1 uncultured Legionella sp. | reverse complement strand
CCACCCTACACTCCTTTTGTGTTATTTTGCAACAAAAATTCATGAGGGGATTCCTCAGACCCACGTCAGGAAAGCAAAGTTGAGCATGAATAGTAGAAGTGTCAACACCCCTAATCGTTACGAAAACGCTCATAACCGCCCGTTGTATCATCTTTAGATTCCGTTGGTGTACTTGGTTGCGATTGGTTTTGTGTGCCGGAAAGGAGTCTTTCTTTAAAATCACTCACAGTGTGACCTAAACGATTAAATGCTCCAAATAGTGCTTTCCAAATTTGAGAAAATATATTTGTAAAAGTTTCAGCCTCTTGATTGTCTATATCCAGCTTCACCAAAATATCACCCAATCTTTGCGCAGTGAGCAGGTCGTCAGACAGCGCTAAGATGGCAGTTTCTACAGCAGAATATTTCAAATTTTGCACAAGAGTTCGATCTTGCGTGCTCGCTGGTAATTTTGATTGATAGTGTGCTAACTCGCCAATAAATGCTTTCACTGCCTGCTTCATAAGCTTAGGATTTCTAGCCAAATCCAATAATTCCGGCTGCATAGTAGAAATATCAGTTTTTATTTTTGCTATGTTCGCATCGAATTGTTTTTGTTTGGCGGAACCAAATTTTGTCTCTTCTGAAATAAGAAGAGATTGGCTCTTATACGTATCTGCATCCATTGTAAGTGCAATACAAGAACCAAGTCCAATGATTGCATGCTGTGCGTGGATTATCTTTTCATCGATAGAAGCGCTACTATTACTACTTTCCTCTTCAACAAGCGCCGCATTCTCTCTCCTGATATCAGAGAAAGCCTCCATGCATGCCTCTGAAAATGCAACGTTCTGAATAGATATACCACAATCAATCCGAACGCTCCTAAATACCTCATTCAGTTCGGCTTGACCTTTCAATGTAGGAAATGTCACCTTCAAATAATCAGCCAATAAATTGCAAGCAATATAAGCCCCCTTCGAATCCTCTGCATTAATGTGGTTAATAATCGTCATTAAATAAGGTTTTAGCTCTTTCTGTAAAGCCAATACTTTATCAGACAAGGCCTCCTTTTTTGCATCAGACACGTTATCTTCCTTTAAATATAAACCTACCATACGCAGTTTATCGGCCGATCATGAGTTTTATTGAATGATGACGAAGGTCTGTTGACAGACTCTACTTGGTTTGTGACAAATAAGTCTTCAACTTTGGTGAAATACGTTTTAATTGATTGGAACCACGCGTGATTTTTGCGATACTGACTTGCAATGATTCAGAGATTTGACGTTGGGTCTGCTCTTGATTTAATAGATCGCGAACGATCAAACAACGGGTTTCAATGCTGTCTTTTTCTTCGGGTGTTAATAAACAATCAAATAATTCTGTTAATAGTGCTTTATCTTGCGTCGCAGAACACCAATTTAAAAAACATCGCCAACCGTCAGAACCCATGTTTAACCTCTTATATCTAAAGCATCATAGTACGTGATATGGCTACATTTGTCACGAATGAGAAAAATGTGTCTGCATGAGTGCTTTGATCTTTTGGATCTGTTGATCATCGGGTTGGAACCAATGTTGAATTTGTAATAATGCCTGTGCAATATACATTTCATAACCGGGGATACTACGCCAGCCAACGGCTTTGACCAAACGTAAAAAAATTGTTTCTACGGGCTGATATACAATATCCATGGCTAACACATTCGTTACCTTAGGCAGAGATTGCCATAAAGCCTGCATCTCCGGATCTTGGTAAGCCTGCTCTGGTAAAGTATTCACACACAACGTATAGCCCGTTAAAGTGGGGAATGCACTGAGTGCGTGCGCTTCACAGCCTAATTCTGTGGCCAAGCGCTGTGCTCTGGCTAAGGTACGATTCACAATCACCACCTTAGCTTGATGGCGCAATGCCACATAAGCAATCGCCCGCGCCGCACCGCCAGCGCCAATCAGAATAAGCGTTTGCCCAGCTAACGAGCCATGAGCAGACAAAGCTTGGATGGCCCCTATGCCATCTGTATTCAAACCAATCCATCTCTGTTGCTGCCGCAACACGGTGTTCACTGCTTGGATGGCTTGCGCCTCTGGATCGATATCATCCAAACAAGGCAGTATCGCTTCTTTCAATGGCATGGTGATACTAAGCCCCCAACATGACAGCTGCCGCAATAAATGTAACGCCTCCGGTAATGCTTCTGATGCCACACGTAATTTTACATATACCGCATTCTGCTGCAACATTTGCATCGCGCGATTATGCAAAATATGGCCAACGCTCAAATGAACAGGATTACCTAAAAGTGCATAAACTTTGGTTGCTGGATTCAATTGACGATAATGATATATCGTCGCCAAATCTTGGAGGGACAATTGACCTGGCGCAGTGGGTTGAGCTGGGTCCCAGCACGCATATGAAAAAATACTCCCCACAACCGGACCCAAAATACGCGTACACTGCCCCGCCTCCCCCATGCATAAGCCAATCATACGATGCCGAGGACGTAACATCAGGACGCATTGCAGCATCCGTAATGCATCCAAACTCGACTGCGCATGCGTCGCAATTTTATAGGCGTAACAATCGGGTTGATACATGGTTTGAAATAGCACCAATAAATCCGCCGGTGTTTCTTCAAAATTATGATAGGACAAAATGATTTTAATCGCCGGATAACGGCAACGAATAGCTTGGATATGCTGCACTGGCACATCATATTCCACATCCAAATAATCAGGATTCAATGTGCAAAGCGCCATGATCTCTTGGATACGTTGCGTTTCTGAATGGGGATAATGCCCCCCATGCGCGCGACTGCGTAATGTTAAAATAACCGGTAACGCGCAGGCTTTACGCAAAGCAGTCAATGCTGTGATATCCCAATGATCAAGATAATCCAAACGTAACTCAACCCCATCTGCACGATCGGCGATTTGAAAAAGTTGTTGTTGCGTGCTGGCGTAATCTTTCACTGCTAGTGTTGCGATCAACATGGTCATTCACCTTAACAAAAACATTCCGCCGCCCAATCTAAGGCTTGATCTAAATGTTTGGGATCAACCTGGTGTGTATAAAACCCGTCATGCACATGCGGTATTCCGATTTCTTTTAATAACACAAACCTCGGAATAGACTGTAGCGATTTTTTATCTAGTGCTAGCGTCTGTAAAAACAAAGTTTTATCTTGAAATGCCTGAGTCTGTAACGGCAATTCATATCTTTGTAAAAGCTCGTGCAATGTATGCAATATCGCTTCTGACAAATAGCCACCCTTCACCGCTAAATAGCACTCCACCAGCAAGCCCATCGCAACCGCTTCACCATGCGCAATCTGATAATCTTCCAACGTTTCAATCGCATGCCCTATGGTATGCCCAAAATTCAACAATTGACGGATATGTTGTTCACGAACATCTTGCTCCACGACAGATTTTTTGATTTCACAATTGCGTTGAATCAACTGGAGCAAATCCCCTCGCGCTTGAAATGCTGGTAAGTTTGATGATGCTTGCAATTTGGTAAACAATGCGGCATCTGCGATCAAACTATGTTTGATCATTTCTACCAGCCCATTGCGCCATTCTCGATCCGGTAACGTTTGCAATGTGCTCACATCCATGCAGACAGCATGGGGTTGAGTAAAGGTACCAATTAAATTTTTACCCAACGGCGTATTCACGCCGGTTTTTCCTCCCATACTGGCATCTACCATCGCCAATAAAGTAGTCGGGAGGTAAATCACCGGAATCCCACGACAATAAGTTGCGGCCAAAAACCCAACCAAATCGGTGACCAATCCACCCCCCAATGCCAACAAGCAGGTGTCCCGGCCATATTGTTTCTGCAGTAAAGCATCTTCCAAATCTTGTTTTGTAGCACGGGTTTTATGCATTTCGCCTGCTGGAAATGCCAACAAATCAACACTCAAACCCTGCGCTTGGAGCAATGCTTGCAATGCTGTAGCATAACTATCTACCAAATTAGTATCGGTCACAATCACTAAGCGTTTGTGTAACGTCAGACACAATTGCATCACGACGTCAGATTGATATAACTGCGGTCCGATATAAATGGGGTAAGCGCCAAATTGTAAGGTTAACATCATCGCTCCATTAACCGCGTACACCGCTGCATTAACAACGCATCCACCAACACCAACGCACACATCGCATCAACCACTGGCACTGCACGAATAGCCACACAAGGATCATGTCGGGACCCTTCTGGCAGTGTCATCACCGTTGCATTACCTTCCAAATCGACGGTTTGTTGCGCTTTGCGAATACTCGAAGTAGGTTTGAACGCAACACGACCCATTAAAGGCATCCCCGAAGAGATCCCGCCCAATGTGCCACCAGCATAATTGGTCTGCATAGAAATCTGCTGTCCTGATTGCATAAACACATCATTATGATCTGATCCAGACATCTGTGCTGCATGAAAGCCCTCGCCTATCTCAAATCCTTTACTCGCTGGAATACTCAACATCGCTTTCGCCAAATTGGCTTCTAATTTTTCATACACCGGATCACCCAGGCCCACTGGCAAGTCTGTAGCCAAAAACGTCACGATGCCTCCTATCGAATCACCCGCTTCTATAGCGTGACTGATCACATTCTGCATCGCTTGTGCCGTCGACACATGCGGACAAAAAATAGGACTGCTTTCAATTGCAGGTGCCAAATCTTGAATCGTATAACCCAGATCCGGGGCATGGATTGCGCCTACCGTTGACAAATAAGCACAAGTTTGAATACCTTCATGCTGTAGAATTTTTTTGGCGACTGCAGCGGCGGCGACACGGCAAGCGGTTTCGCGCGCAGACGCTCTCCCACCTCCACGGTGATCATACGTACCACCATATTTTTGTAAGTACGTAAAATTAGCATGCCCGGGACGTAATACCTCTTTCAGCGCAGTATAATGGCTAGAGTTCACGTCTCGATTCATAATAATAATAGAAATCGGTGCGCCCGTTGTATAACCTTCAAAAACCCCTGAATAGATTTCGGCTTCATCCGTTTCTTGCCGTGGACTCGTAAACGCATTTCGACCCGGGGCCCGCAATGCCAATGCCAGCTGAATATCTTCTATATTCAAGGCAACGCCTGCTGGACAACCATCAATCACCACGCCAATGGCTTTACCATGCGATTCGCCCCAGGTTGTAATACGAAATAATTGACCAAACGTATTGCTTGCCATTATTTTCCCCCATAAGCCTGATATAGTTTTTCAGCTATCTCTGATACGGAATCATGTTCTGTATCCCATACCCGATCTGAGAGCTTTCGATACAACGCTTGGCGACGTTTAAAAAGATTTTGGAAATCCGTCAAATCATCCAGGAATGCCGGGAGCGTTTGTGCTTGCAAACGGGTTAATAATGTCTCATACGCCGCAAATAAATAGACCACCGTACCCAAACGCCGTAACACGCGCACATTTTCTGGATCGAGCACGACCCCACCCCCAGTCGCAATCACGGCAAGCCCGGTTGTGGCCAAACTGGCAACGACCTTTTTTTCTATTGCGCGAAACGCGGGCTCTCCTATGGCTCGATATATCTCAGAGCACGGCAATGCTTGTCCGGTTTCCGCCGCATACCGCGCTTCCAACAATGTATCCGTATCGATAAATGGGATCTGTAAATATTGTGCAAGCGCACGTCCCACAGACGTTTTTCCACAAGCTTTAAAACCAATTAAAATAAGCGGTCGTTTCATGGCACACACTCCATATTGGCACCCAATTGTTGCATAGAGGCTAAAAAATCTGGGTAACTTTTAGCGATACAATTTGTATTATCAATCACTGTCTCACCGCGCGCTGCCAACCCAGCAATCGCCAATGCCATCGCAATCCGATGATCCGAGAAACTCGGCACCAAAGCCCCAGTCAATGTGGCCGGTCGGATCCGCAATCCATCTTCTAATTCATCCACGTCAGCGCCCATGGCACGCAGTCCTTGTGTCATCGCAGAGATACGATCCGATTCTTTTTTACGCGCAATGGCTGCACCCGTCAACGTCGTTTCTCCCGAAGCAAAACACGCCAATACCGCTAAAATCGGTAAGGCATCGATATACTGATTCACATCCAGGGTTTTACCTACTAATCCTGGCGAAGGATAAACCTGCAAAACATGTTTATCCGCATCGATAATAATATTCGCGCCCATCTCTTGTAAGATCCCCACCACTTCTTTATCACCTTGCGCGTCTTGCATATCCAAATTGTGCAAGCTCAGATGCGAACCCGTCACCAACGCTGCTACCAACGGAAAGGCACAAGAAGAAAAATCACCTGGCACGGTATATTCAAAACCAGCATAGGCAGCATTTCCCAACACATTATATTGCGTATACCCTTCACGCTGATAAGCAATCCCCATGCGACGTAACCAATCCAACGTCAAATCAATCCAAGGTTTTTCACCAGGATTACTGACTTCGATCACGGTTGGTTCTGGCGCAAAAGCAGCTGCAATGAGTAACGCGGAGACTGGTTGAGAATCCGCACCATCTAAATGGGTTTTACCCCCACGAAGCGGTCCTCTGACCATCACAGGCGCCAAGCCATTACCGAGTGCCGACACAGCAAATACCCCCAGCGCCGTTAAACCATCCAATAAAGGCTGAATGGGTCGCAATGTGCGAATCGACTCGTCGCCACTCAGCATCGTATACCCTGAGCTCAATGCTGCCACTGCCGCGACAAAGCGTAATACCTGCCCTGAATTCCCTGCATCAATACTATGCACTGGTGTACTGGGTTTACCGTTCATCCCTACAATCGTCAATTGATCAGGCGTGACCTCAATACGAGCCCCCATTGCTTCACAGGCTCGCAACATAGCTTGCGTATCAGGTGACGGTAAATAATTACGAATCACGGAACGCCCATGCGCCATACTTGCAAATAAAATGGCACGCAAAGTATGTGATTTCGAAGGAGGAATCGTAATAGCCCCTTGTAGATGGGATGGACGAACTCGATATTGCATACTTAGTCTCCCACTTTGATATCGATTGCTTGTCCAATTTTTTTCAAAACAGCCATCATATCGGTAAATGCTTGCGGTGTGATCGTTTGTTTGGCATCGGAAACCGCTTTATCTGGCTCAGGATGCACTTCCACCATAATCCCATCGGCCCCAGCCGCAAGGGCTGCATACGCCATGGGCGGAACAATAGAACGCAGGCCTGTTCCATGACTCGGATCAACAATAATAGGCAAATGTGTTAATTCACGCAAGATTGGCACCGCAGCAATATCCAAAGTATTTCTTGCATAGGTTTCAAAGGTACGAATACCACGTTCACATAAAATGACGTTCGGATTACCGGTATGTAATATATACTCAGCTGCCATCAGAAAATCCATATACGTCGCTGACAAACCACGTTTTAGGAGCACAGGTTTCCCCGTTTTTCCAACTTGTTTTAGCAAACTGAAATTTTGCATATTACGAGCACCAATTTGCAAAATATCGACATAAGAAGCGACCAAATCGATTTCTTGCGTATCCATCACTTCAGAAACGCTCAACAAGCCATGTGCTTTGGCTGCGGATTGTATATATTGTAATCCTTCTTCACCGAGTCCCTGAAATTCATAAGGCGATGTTCGCGGTTTGAATGCTCCGCCACGCAAAATCTGCGCACCAGCCGCTGCAACGTACGCCGCAGTCTGATGAATTTGTTCCTCGGACTCAATCGCGCATGGTCCAGCCATCACGGTAAACGCATTACCACCAATCTTATGTCCTTGAATCTCAATCACGCTCCGTTCTTTTTTAATTTCACGACCTGCCAATTTGAACTTTTGCGTCAAAGGCAAGACTCGCGCCACGCCAGGTAACACGGAAAACAAGCCTGTTTCGGTATGCGCATCCAAACCATTTACAATAGCGATATAATAGCGATTATTTTCCTCAGTAGGGATCGCTTGTAGATTCATCCATGCCAGTTTCGCAACCAATTCATCCACGACCATTTTGGTTACATTGTCTTTCATTACAAGAATCATCTTACTCCCCCACTAATGGATTGATCTGCATAGCCAAACGCTGCAAATCACTAAACGACATACCTTTTTCTAACGCTTCTACAAATAATGAACCCACTACGACGCCGTCGGCATATTCTAACACTTGTGAAGCGGCCTTGCGCGACGCAATCCCAAAACCAACCACCACCGGTAAGCGAGCATGCGCTTTCAGCGCTTGCATTTTGGTTGTAAAATCTTCTGGCAACTGCGTACGCACACCAGTCGTGCCTTTACGACACGCATAATATAAAAACCCTTTTCCCAATTGATCAAGCTGCTGAATACGTTGTACAGACGTCGTTGGGGCTGCCACAAAAATAGGGGCAATGCCGTGCTGCAACATGGGCGTCCTATCTTCCATAACACCTTCTCCCCTTGTCTGGGGCGAAGGAAATAAGGAAAAAAGTTCCTTTGGGGGACAATCTACCACTAGCAACCCATCTATGCCAGCTTGTTGGGCTTTTTCAAAAAAATCTGTCTGTAAAATCTTGAAAATAGGATTCAAATACGTAAATAAAATCAAAGGAATATCCGACCGACTGCGGATCTCAGCAACCAAATCTAAAATCGCTGGCAATGTCGTTCCAGCCGCCAATGACCGTGCTGCAGCACGTTGAATCACAGGTCCATCAGCCACTGGATCGGAAAACGGTACCCCAATTTCAAGAATGGTCACACCAGCATCTATCAATGCCAAAGCCGCGGCCAAGGTTTTTTTGAGACCACCATCGCCTGCTGTCAAATACGCTATAAATGCTTTGCTATGCGCAAAACTTGCAGCAATTCTTTGTATTCCGGTCATAGCACCTCTCCAGATACCTGCCCTAAATCTTTATCACCTCGTCCTGATAAATTCACAACCACCACACAGTCCTTCGGTAAGCTTGGCGCTATCTCAATAACATGAGCCAAAGCATGCGCGGATTCTAAGGCACAAAGGATGCCTTCGGTTCGCGCTAATAATTGCAAAGCCCGTACAGCTTGCGTATCTTGGACTGCCACATATTCCACACGATTCAGTGCTTGTAATTGCGCATGTTGTGGACCCACCGCAGGATAATCCAAACCAGCTGAGATAGAGGCCGTTTCTGCAATTTGACCTTGCTCATCTTGTAAAACATAGGTATGACAACCATGCAACACCCCTGGCGTCATCGTTCGAAAACGTGCAGCATGCTCGCCTAATTGCTTACCAAATCCACCTGCTTCCACACCAATCAATCGCACTGAAGTATCCTCTAAGAACGCTGAAAATATACCAATCGCATTGGAGCCACCGCCCACACATGCCACAATCAGATCAGGATTAGCCTGAAAATGAGTCTGGCATTGTTGTAATGCTTCTTCTCCAATTACGGCTTGGAAATTGGCCACCATATCTGGATAAGGATGAGGGCCCAAAGCTGATCCTAGGCAATAAAAACTATCTGCAAACGATGCTGACCAATCCCGTAATGCTTCATTCACAGCGTCTTTTAATGTAGCCGCTCCACTCTCAACCGCTATGACTTCGGCTCCCATCAAACGCATACGCAGAACATTGGGTGCTTGACGTTGCATATCTTTCGCACCCATATACACGACACATGGCAAGCCTAAACGTGCACACGCAGCAGCCGTTGCCACCCCATGTTGACCAGCACCGGTCTCTGCAATCACGCGCTGTTTACCAAGACGTTTGGCCAATAAACATTGACCCAATGCGTTATTTATTTTGTGCGCACCTGTATGCAGTAAATCTTCTCGCTTTAAAAATATTTGCGGCCCATCAATCGCTGCTGCAAAATTTGTTACCGCTGTTAACGGCGTTGGTCGACCAGCATAATGCTGCAAAACATGATTGAGCTCAGCACGAAAAGCGGGATCATCTTTGAGTGCATCCCAGGCAGCACCGAGTGCTTGAATAGGTGCCATCAAAATTTCAGGTAAATAACAACCCCCGAATGCTCCGTAATACCCATCTTTTTGTGTGTACTGCATGTTATTCCTCCGCACTTATTGATCTCCCCTCAAGGGGAGAAAGATCCACTGACTTCACTGCTAAAACAAATTCTCGTATCAAATCACTTTCTTTTTTACCTGGCGTTCGCTCCACCCCAGACGACACATCAATGAATGATGGATGAAATCTCTCTATCACTTTGCCAACATTATCCGCTCTCATACCACCGGCAATACCCATAGGCAATGGACCTGTATAATGCAAATAATGCTGCGGGAAAATTTGCCCAGAACCAGCTTGCACATGATCGAATAAAACAAAATCACGTGCAGGATCACAAAACACCAACCCTGAAAAATCTTCTGGCACTACGCCAGAATCATCTACGGAGCACACGTAAATCCGTTGATAATGCTCTGGTAACAGCCGATGTTCACGACGTGCCGTAGCACCATGTAATTGCACCATCTGGATCCCTGTCATCTGACAAAACTCCGCCATCTGTTCTGCATTCTGATCCACAAACACCGCTACTGGGATCCCACCTTTGGCACGTGTTACATATGCAATGTCTTGCGCTGTTGTAAGATCAACAAAGCGCTTAGAAGACGGATGACACACAATCCCAATAAAATCAGCACCTGCCAACACCGCTTTTTGCGCAAGCTGTGCTGTACGCAACCCACAAATTTTGACTTTAGTTGGCATGACAACATCCTCGCATAAATAGCTCCGGAGAATCGGACGTTACCAATGCTTCTCCAATCAATACCGCATCAAAACCAGCTTGATGATAGTCACGCGCCAATTCAGGCCGATTGATCCCAGACTCTGCTACAGAAACGATCCCCTTTGGAATATGCTGTAACAGTTGAAAAGCACGATCAACATCGACTTGAAACGTCGTCAAATCACGATTATTCACTCCAATAATCTCAGCGCCACTGTCCAAGGCCAACATCAACTCCGCTTCAGTATGTACCTCCACTAACACATCAACCCCCATGGCTTTGGCAGCGTTGAGTATCGTTTTGGTCTCATTGCCTAATACTGCCACGATGGCCAAAATAGCATCGGCACCAGCCGTCACGGCTTCTGCAATTTGAATGACATCGACCACAAAATCTTTACGTAAAATCGGTGTTGGCTGTTTGCCACAAGCTTGCGCGACCGAGCTCAAATCTGCCAATGTCCCATTAAAAAATCGCTCATCCGTTAAGATAGACAGTGCACTTGCTCCAGCCGCAATGTATGTTTGCGCCAAGGCAATCGGATCCACAATCGGTGCCAGATGACCTTTTGACGGTGATTTGCGTTTGATTTCTGCAATCACCGACAACGTTGAACCTTGCAACGCTTGTTTGAAACTTTTTAGCGCAACACGTTGTGCTTTCCCTTGAAGGAATGACAACATGACATGCTCAGGCTGTGCCTGCAGCATTGCTTGCAACGCCACAATTTCTCGTTTTTTTTGCGCAATAATTGGTGCTAGGCGATTAGTCATTTGTAAACGCTACCCATTGATTCAATAAAGACAACGCAGCACCATCCAATAACTTTTCTCGCGCTAGAGGAATGGCTTCTGCAACCGAAGGCTGTAGCCCATATAAATAAACAGCTACCGCTGCATTGAATATCAACGTATTTGCAAATGCCTTGGCTTGCTGAGTACGTTGATCCTGCAATGCATCTCGCAATAATGCCGCATTGATGTCCGCTGTGCCGCCCTGTAAATCTTGCAATTTACAACGTGGAAACCCGAATGCTTGGGGGTCTAAACAAAAAGAATGCAGAGAATCGGGCGTGACTTCTATGACATTCACTGGTCCAATACAAGATAATTCATCGATGCCATTACCATGGACAACCATCGACCGCTTCGTCCCAGTTTTCTGTAATGCTTCTCCCATAATGCTTAATAAACCAGCATCATAAATACCCATCAAAAGATGCTGAGGATTGGTAGGATTGAGTAAAGGTCCTAATAAATTGAACGAAGTTGGGACATTTAATTGTTGGCGTAACGTACGCAATTCACGCAAAATAGGATGGAAATTTGGCGCAAAACAAAATCCAATGCCCAAAGCATCAATTCCAGCGCTGATTTTTTCTGGCGCTAAATCAATCTTGACGCCTAATGCTTTTAACACATCTGCCGATCCTGCCAGTGATGTCACAGCCACATTGCCATGTTTGGCTATCGCTACACCACACGCAGCCGCCAAAATAGCACTCCCAGTAGAAATATTCACTGTTCGTGCTCCATCACCACCTGTACCCACAATATCCAACACTTTTTTATTAAGACGCAAAGGCAGCATTTTCTCTTGCAAAGCAGCCACCATCCCCGCCAATTCTTCTGCTGTTTCGGTTTTAGAATGCAACAACACTAAAAAGGCAACTTTTTGAAAAGGATGACTATCTGTTTCCAGTAAATCAGCAAACAGCTCTTTACAAACTTGACTATTCAAGCTCTTCTGCGCCATCAATGTTTCAATGCCCTCTTTTAAGCGCATAACGCACCTTCCTGCTGGCAACAGATCTGCATAAAGTTCTGAACCAATTGCGCGCCCTGTGGCGTTAAAATCGACTCAGGATGAAACTGTACCCCAAAAATGGGCAGCTGTCGGTGACGTATGCCCATGATCAAGCCATTGGCGGACTCTGCTTCAATCTGTAAGGTATCAGGTAAAGACGCACGCTCAGCCAATAAAGAATGATAACGACCTGCAGAAAATGGCAACGCTAACCCTTGATAAATACCATGCCGATTATGAAAAATCAGCGTTGATTTTCCATGCACCAATTCCGGCGCTGCGATAACCTTTCCGCCCAAAGCGCAGACAATGGCTTGTAAGCCCAAGCATACGCCTAATAGTGGCATGCTCGGTGGTAAGGCTTGAATCAATTCAATACAAATACCGGCGTCTTCAGGACGTCCTGGGCCAGGAGATAAGATGATCCCATCCGGACGCAGCGCTTTGATCTCAGCAACACTCACTTGATCATTGCGTAACACCACCACCTCTGCATGATGCTGAGCCAAGATTTGATACAAATTATAGGTAAAACTATCGTAATTATCGATGATGATTAGCATGACAACCCCTCCTCTGCTAACGCAATAGCACTCAAAACCCCGCGTGCTTTTTGGCGTGTTTCTGCTGCTTCAGATTCTGGATTAGAATCCGCAACAATCCCTGCTCCCGTCCGGATGGTTGCAACGCCATCGCGTAAAATCGCCATACGAATAGCAATACAACTATCAAAATTACCCTCTGCATCCAAACGGCAAAAAGCGCCACCATACAAACCACGTCTGGATGTTTCCAACGAATCAATCAATTCCATCGCTCTAATTTTAGGTGCACCACTCACCGTGCCAGCTGGAAACGTGGCCTGCAGCGCATCCAAAGCATCTTTATCCTCTTGTAAACGGCCCGTCACCACTGACGTCAAATGCGTCACATGCGAAAAATGCCTGACTTGTAATAAGCGCTTCACTTCTATCGAACCCGGCTCACAGACAATACCCAAATCATTACGCGCCAGATCCACCAACATCATATGCTCGGCTAATTCCTTTTCATCCGCGAGTAATTCCGCCGCATTTTTCTCTTCATCTGCCACAGAGAGCCGTGCACGCGTACCTGCAATAGGATTAATCTCAATTTGTCCCTGACGGACCGTAATCAATTTTTCTGGAGAAGCACCCACCATGACGCCAGATTCCAAGGGAAAATAAAACATATATGGTGCCGGGCTCACTTTGCGTAATGCACGGTAAATATCCATATGCTTCGCGGTATACGCCTGCTTAAAACAACGCGATAGCACAATTTGAAATGCATCACCGATACAAATATGATGTTTTGCTTGTGCTATCAACTGGATAAATTCCTCATCACTCACATCTACTTCTGGGGCTAACACGGGAGATTTCAGCACGGGACTCACCTCTTGTGCCGATGTAGATTGCGTAATTTTTTGAATCAAACTTTGTAAATACCTTTCGGTTTCTTGATAAACCTGCGTGGGATCATCGGTACCCAAATCCACCATCTTTGCTACTAATAATTTATGCTGAGCATGATCGAAAATCAGGGTCGTATGATAAAAATTAAACAATATATCCGGTAATGCTTGTTCAGAGCGATGACGATCCGGAATATTTTCCTTGATCCGCACGGCATCATACGTCACAAATCCCACTGCACCATGCCGACGTAGCAATTCATGAGTAGGATTCACACAGACTAATTCCGCCACCATTTGACGTAATACGCTGAAAGGATCTGCAGAGAGCTGCGTTATGATCTTTCCAAACCGCTGCGTAACCTGGTTGCCATAAGCCGACAATTGCGCCATCAGACCAAAAGCAATATAAGAATACCGACCATCCTCTGTCTGTTGTAAACCAGACTCCAGCAACGTCCCTTCTTGCATCTCGACTTCTAATTGCTCTACTACACCAATAGGCGTCAAGCGATCAGCCATAATTTCCCGATAGACCGCCAATCGTGGCGTAGTCTGGGCCAAATGCAGAAACTCTTCTAACGTCATATGCTTCAATGTCATGATGCTACCCTCAATTACTTGTACTCTTGTAATGATATAGCATTACAAGAGTACTGGCAAGAGGGGCAGTGAAAAAACCTGTTTGAGATAATGAGAAAGAAGAAAGATATATAAATGTAGGTTGGGCCTTTTGGCCTGAGGGATCGAGCCGTTTTTTTACACGCATTGGGCATATTTATCCTCATGATGAATCAATGCCCAATCT
>CAISKC010000500.1 GCA_903885895.1 uncultured Legionella sp. | reverse complement strand
ATGGTGATTTTCGTCCTGTTGTTTATAGGTTGGCTGATACGTTGAATTGTTCCCCAGAAGATTTATTCTCTGATATTCAGCTAACGACTGCAATTGCTACCAATAAACGAACATTTCAAGTCAATGAAGCTGAAATGCAATTCATGTTAGCAAGCAATCCTGATCAGAAACTGCTTGAGGATATTGTAGCGGAGAAAGAGCGAGATAAAGCTGTTCTCGAAATGGTCGAAACGCTTACTCCCCGAGAGCAAAAAGTACTAAATTTAAGATTTGGATTAAATGGATGTGAAGAACACACGCTCGAAGAGTGCTCAACTATATTTGATGTTAATCGAGAAAGAATCCGTCAAATAGAAGCTAAGGCATTGCGAAAACTGCGTCATTCATCACGCTCCGATACGGTTCGTGATTTTGTAAGGATTAATCCATGAAAAGAACCCTCATCAACTATTACTTTGATGCTGAAAATATGATGCCGTGTCCATTTTGCGGGGCTAATGCGAATGACAGGCCTTTATTAACTGAATACAGAGCCAAAGGTTTTGACGAATTTTTTTCTGTTGCGTGTCAATGCTGTGGTGCGGAATCATGCAACTATGACAAGACTGCTGAAAAAGCAATATTGCACTGGAATACACGAGCCGTTTTATCCTCATCAGATGAGTTCAAGTTGGGGTATGAATCTGCAAAACGTGATTTCCTTCAGGCTATTTATCAACTAAAAGATACTAATGAAGCAACTGCGTCCCTACCAAGCTGAGTGCCTAGACACCCTACGCGACAGACTAAGGAAAACCACAACACCACTATTGGTAAACGCCAGTGTGGGTAGTGGTAAATCCTTAATCCTGTCTGAGCTGCTCATGACTATTGAGAAGGCTGGATGGCGTGCGTTATGCCTCACAATGAACAGCACCCTGATTGGTCAGAATGCAGAAACATATGGGTTACAGGGTGGTCATCCCGGCATATATTGTGCGGGTTTAGGTGAGAAAAATATCACTGCAAGCGTCATATTCGGCAGTCCCCATTCAGTCGCGCAAGCAATTCGCAATCAAGGTGCAATCAAGGATGTGCCGTTCAATCTCATCATCGTTGATGAATGCCATAACATTGATCATAACTCGCCCGATAGCATGTACATTCGCATCTTGAATTGGTACGGCTATCAGTCACAGATAAACAACTACAAGTACCGCGTGGTTGGATTAACCGGGACCCCATTTAGAGGCAAAGGCATTTCCATAGTCGGCCCTAACGAGTACTTCAAAGAAGAGGTGTGTTCCATATCAACATCATGGTTAATCGATAACGGGTATTTAACAAAGCCATACTTCGGCAGTACTCATGTTGATAGCATCGACTTTAGTAATTGTCATGTCGATTCTTTCGGGAAATTTAAACACAAGGATATCGAGAAGGCTCTAACTAAAGATGAGCGCCTAACGGGCGAGATTATGCGGGAGCTAATTTCGGTCATTGAAGCAGGACGCACAGGCGCCTTTATATTTGCATCAACAAAGAACCATTGCCATGAATGTGCACGCAGTTTGCCGAATGGGCAGTGGGCTATAATTACGGGAGACACACCACATGAAGAACGAAAAAGAATTATTGATAGTGCTAAAGACGGTATTATTAAGTATCTTATTAACGTTTCTTGTCTTGTTGTTGGTGTCGATATACCTGCATTTGACGTCTGCGCCTGGTTACGACCCACAGAGTCATTGGTTCTATACACACAAGGAATTGGACGCGTACTTAGATTGCATCCTGACAAAAAAACATGCGTGGTGTTGGATTGGGCAGGAAACTTGGCTCGACACGGCGACATAGACGATCCTATAATAAACGAAGCCCTTAGGTTAAGGATAGATCATGAGGAAGAAGAAAAGCCGTTCACATGTTACACGTGTGGCACAGCTGCGGGATTGCATACTAGGCGGTGCCATGGTGTGGTTCTCAACGCACGATGCGAATAT
>CAISKC010000499.1 GCA_903885895.1 uncultured Legionella sp. | reverse complement strand
GTGGTCCCTATAGGGTGCTGATTGACAACCGAAGCTCTCCTGACTTGTGGATAAGCCATTCAGGTGGTGTGGTGGTAAATTGGAAGAAAAATCTAGGTAGTGAAATACTCCCTAGATGGTGCTAAAATACCAGCGATTGAAGTAAATAATTAGTAATAATGACTGGATGAATAGCTCTTATTTTCCTTTAGTTTTGTTCCAGACATCCGGACCCATATCAATAGTTTGCCCATCCTTTGTTTCAGATTGTTTGGAAACACTGGAGGAAATTAACATTCGCGCCAGAGCCCAATGGCTAGAGCTTGGAGGTCGTAGTTTTTCTTTCATTCCTTGCCTTAATACTCATCCCGCTTGGGTCGAAGTACTTGTAAAAATGATAAAAAGGGAAGCCTTTGAAGATTAAAATTAACGGATCAAATGCCGCGTTGTTACTTCAAACGGAATACTCGCTAAATTTTTATTTTTGGCTTCAACCATAATATCAAAATGGTTCCTAAAGGTTCCTGCCCAGGCATTACATGCGCTATTCCACATCAGATCGCTGTGCTGCCTTAGCTGGCTTTTATTATACCCTTGAGAGAGTAGTTTATTTAAATCAGGAAGAACATCAACCGCATGATGCTCCAATACGCGTTCTGGTGATACAGAATAATGAATGACTGGTCGAATACCGCGCCAGCTATCAATAACACGACGCATCCTATCGTCACTGGCTTGAATGTATTCTCCTGTTTTTATCCAATGGTGATGAATATCTAAAACCAATGCCAGGTGCTTTTCTAGCTCTAAACTTGCATCAATACCCCATGACATTTCATCGTTCTCAATAGTAATAGAGTTCCTGGCTTCGGGTGATAACCGCCCCAAAATTAATTTAATACCCTCAGGCCCTTGCTTACCAGAAATGTGCACGTTGCATTTAAAATCCTGAAATGTTCTTCCGTATCCCATCCACCTGATTAAATTGGCATGGTATTCAAACTCAGCAATGCTGCGCTCAACGATATCAGGTGTCGTACTGGCAAGAACCACGAATTGCCCTGGGTGCATACTCAAGCGGACATCTAATTGGCGTGCCAAGTCACCTGCAATACGAAGTTTTTTTTCAAGAAAAGTTAAAACATCTGCTTGTTGCCAGAAATATTGTAAATTGGGATGCGTAAAGCCAGGGAGTTGATCGCTACCAATTCGAACCATGCGTTGCTCGGGAACCAAATGACCCACATAGTCAATAAGATTGTGAACAGCGCGTGTATTATGGGTGATAATTTCCCATAATTTTTTTTCCGCTTCATTCTTGCTTCTCGACTCGAGCCACTTAATCGTTGTCGTTTTTTCAGAATAATTTTGTTGTATTTCTTTTAAAATTTTTGGACTTTGATTTTGATTCAAATCCATATATTTGCATGCAAATCCTACTCGCTTAAAAATCATTTTTTAAAGACCTTGTGAAATTGGCTAACCCTTAATATTTTTTTATCATTACTTTAATCTTTAAAATACATAGAGAGACAGACAAAATAAAGTTATGTGGTAATCCCCCCATTTTTAACTGAGGTTAAAAGTAGAGGGTTAGGCAACTAGTGCCAATTTTTGCCTTGGAGGAACTCCTCCAATAGCAGTATTTGGACGTTCATTATTGTACGACCAAAGCCATTGTGTCGCATGTAGCTGTACTTCAGCAATAGTTTCAAATAAAAAT
>CAISKC010000498.1 GCA_903885895.1 uncultured Legionella sp. | reverse complement strand
CGTTTGTGATAAAGCGCGTTGTACGACAACATAGCTGTCTATATCGACATCATTTGTATCTGGCATAACCATAATTCTGCGTGGTTGTTGATTCAACAAGAGCAATTTTAACCATTGTGAAAATCCGTTATAGAAGCAATCTCCATTCCCGATTGTTTCGGAATAGCCTCCTTCATGGATATAGTAGTGCACATTGTTTTCACAATAAAAATGGATGGTAGGAGCGTCGGCTATGTCATATAAGCAGTAGGTTTGCGTTCTACTTGCATTGATATCCGTGACTTCTACTCTAAGATGAAAAATTTCAGCCAAGTCTTTTATCTGTGTATCTGTAGCATATTCGCCCTGGCTATTGTGTATTGTCAAATAGTGGTTCCATTCTTGTGCCCCCCATTTTTTAATAAACGTGTTACGATATTTATCGATGAGTGTTTGGCTTTTAGCAGGGATTGCGGGGTAGGCCAAACCTTGCTGCCAGGCATCCGGTGTATCGAGAGTTTCGTTGTTAAAATGTCTTTTACGTTCTTTAAAATCTGCTAATATTTGAGGATCTGTATCGGTTTCATCCGGTTCAGAGAGGTAGAAAGTCCATGTTTCTTCACCCCAGTTCGCGATAAATGTTTTCTTGAAATAATCAAATTTCTGGATGAAATGAGGTGCGTGAAAGAGACGTAGCCATTGCTGAGTCCCGCATGCCTCTATATAGTTGTATTTTAATTGATGAGCCAGTTCGTATGCGTGGATGGAAATGGGAGGTAATGTGATCCCGTCTTCCCAAGCCGTTTCTCCATGTTTTCGAATGTAATCCTTCTTGTTTTGGATAAACTCTTGTAGAGGATCCGGGACAGCAGGGAAATCCAAAGCCGTTTCCGTTGGATCCGTTGCAGAATTTTGTTCTATGACTTCTTCGGGTGTAGTGGTATGTCTGGAGGTTTCCGAAACCGCCATACTGCAATATTCTTGCCAAATTTCTTTACTCCAATCTTGACTATAAGCATGTCGGATTGCGTCAAATGCTTGTGTGGCAGGGTTGGTTTTGTGGATTCTATCCCATGTTGCTTCTGCAGAGGGAGGGGTGTCGTGCGTAAGGGTTATCCATTCAGACTCTGGTAAATCGTGAGCGAAGCGTTGCTGTATTTCAATAAAAGATTCAGAATTGCGCTCGTGATCTGTGTTATATATAAGAGGGCTTTGGACTGCCTCCCAAATGTCGTTGCCTCTTGTTTTTATGAAACTATTTTTGAGATCTAAAAAATCAGTGGTGACCCAATCGCTGGCATTGGGTTGTGGCATATTAAGCTTGGCTTCAAAAAGCTCTTCCCCTCTTAGTCCAATATATGCATTTTTAAAAGCTTTAGCGGAGGCTGTTTCTTCTTCGCTGAGGTATTTGAATAGCCTCGCTCTTAAAAATGGAGCAAGCATCAGTTGCAAAGTACTGTCAGGAGCGCTATGTAATAAATAGGTTAGTTTTTCGTCAAAACTCTCACCTGGAATAGGCGGGCGGCACTCATTTGCGGCGACAATAAAGGCTGATTGTTGCATTTCATCTGCGAATAAGGCTTGTTTGATATCTGTTTGGGTTATCATGGCTCACTCTATCATTAGCTAATAATTTGGTTACAATGAAAAATTTTCACCCAAGTATACCGTGCGAACCTGTTGATTGGCAAGAATATTTTGTGGAGAGCCTTCGCATAGAATATGACCTTGATTTACAATATAGGCGCGTTGACAGATGTCGAGGGTTTCCCTGACATTGTGATCGGTGATCAAAACGCCTATGTTTTTTTGACACAAATGAGAAATAATTTTTTTGATATCTATCACTGAAATAGGATCTACTCCTGCAAATGGTTCGTCCAATAAGATAAATTGGGGCTCTATAGCTAAAGCACGTGCGATTTCTACGCGGCGCCGTTCTCCACCTGATAAGCTCATGCCCAAATTTTGGCGCAAATGTCCTATGTTGAACTCATGCAATAATTGCTCGAGCAAATCCTGGCGTTGAGGGGCCTTGATATCACGCCGCAGTTGTAAAATAGCCATGATGTTGTCAGCGACTGAAAGTTTACGAAATACCGATGTTTCTTGAGGGAGATAACTAATGCCTAAGCGAGCGCGTAGATGCATGGCTTTGGTGGTGATGTCTTGATCATTTAACAGAATTTTACCGGCATCGCAGGATTGCAAACCGACAATCATGTAAAAACAAGTTGTTTTACCGGCACCATTAGGTCCCAATAAGCCAACACATTCGCCACTATTAATAGACAAACTGACATCTGACACCACAGTACGTCCTTTGAATGATTTTTTTAAATGTAGGGCTTGGAGTCGATTCATGCGTGGGGTTCCAAAGTATGAGGTTCATCAGAACGTACAGTAATCACTGTTTGTTCTTTTGAATGGATGGGCGTCATCACATGTTGGGTGAGTGTATTATAGCAAATTGTGGCTGCAGTGATTTGATTTTGACCTTGCATAACCTGTGCATGCCCCACCAATATAATTTGATGCGCTAATGGACAATAGCATATTGTATTCGCATAGGCATGTAAAACTGGTTTGTCTTTATTTTGTAATGTCCAATAATGTGCTTGTGTAGTGGTATCGCCTTCAATAGTTGCTTGTATTAATTGGTTTTTATCATTACCTTGGGTGATGGCTTTGGCGGCACGGATGTGAGTGCTACCTTGATCCAAAGCGATGTGGCCTAGATAGGTTCCATGATGGTGAGTTTGATTTAAATCGGCTGAATCAGCGTGGACGAACAAAGGTTCTTTGCCATCTTCAGGTAAAGCGAGGAGAGGCTGTGATAGTCCAAATAAGCTGATAAACCCTAACAGGATTTTGGCAACTTTTACAAAGCTTGTTAATAATCCGTCTTTACGAGCGTTAGCGAAGCAATCCAGTGGCCTGATAATTGGTCTATTGGATTGCTTCACATCGTTCGCAAAGACGACGTTTTTTAACGTGTTTTTAAAATTGGATAAAGTCCAGACTAGAGTCTGTTGACGATTCATCTTCGGAAGACCTACGTCCCGCGGGACGTAGGCATCTGAATTGTCAATAGACCCTAAGATGATGGGCTTTATCGCCTTACCCCTTAGGTTTGACATAATGCCCCCTGGCATTAGAAAGTAATTGGATGTGATTGTCAGTCAGATCAGCAATCATACCTTTTGAGCGGATTTGGCTACCTGCTTGAGTGATAGTGACTTCATCGTTAGAGACGGCCTTTTTCTCTTGTGGGTAATACGTGAGATGTTCAGTTTTGATCTCTGTTTCTTCACTGGGCTTATGTTGAATAATCTGTACATGGTGTTCTAATGTGATCGTTTGTGCTTTGGATGTAGCAGTTCCTTTATCTGCATGGATTTCCCACGGGGCTTTATTGGGCTCTGTGATGATCATATGAGGTTTTGCCAAGATATGTTTATCATCTTTAGGGATGTGATGCATTTCAGGTGTTTCTAAGAAATGAATCATGGTGCCATGCTCATCATATCGGCGGTATTGCAAATCATAAATGATGATATTGGTTGTTTTTTCCAGAGTGTTGCTGTCTAAAAGATGTGGCAGTTGCTGGGCATCGCGTACCCATTGCCAGATGCAGAGTAATAATATGCTGGCCATGCAGATGAGCCAAGTGCTTTTCTTAAGACTAGGCGCCATGAATATAGTCATGAATGGCTTCATCAGTTTTATGTTGTTTATCTAATATAAAGTCACATGCTTCACGCAATCCGCCATGCCCGCCTGCTGCAGTTGTGACCCAATCGGCATGTAATTTGATTTGACTTACGGCATTGGCCACAGCAATAGAAAACCCTACTTGTTGCATAATCGGTAAATCGACGACATCATCTCCAATGTATGCGAACGCTTCATCATCAAGTTGTAATGTGGTTTTTAGCGTTTCATAAGCCTGTTTTTTATTGATTTGGCCCTTATAATAATGACGAATACCTAATTGTGTCATGCGATGATCCACGACGGCATTGATGGATCCAGTGATGACAGCTACTTCAATCTTAGCAGCCATCAATAATTTCAATCCTACACCATCTTGTACGTTGAACGATTTTAATTCGTTACCATGGTTATCAATGTAATTGAGGCCATCGGTGAGTACGCCATCCACATCACAGATCAGGCATTTTATTTTACATACTTTGTTTAAGAGATGTTCCATGCTCTAATATACTCCTGCGCGCAAGAGATCATGTAAATGAATGACTGCCGTTGGACGCTGCGCGGCATCGGTGGCAACCAACGAAGTGATACGATGTTCTTGCATCATTGATAAAGCTTCAGCTGCTAAGACGCCAGGTTGAATCGTCAAGCAGTTGCGCGTCATAACTTGATGCAACGGAGTAGTATGAATATCATATTCGTTGTTGAGTGTGCGCCGAATATCTCCATCTGTATACACCCCAACTAATGTACCTTCTTGATTGACGACCGATGTCATACCCAATTTTTTATTGGTCACTTCAAGGAGTGCTTCACGAATGGTGACATGTTCGTGAATAACGGGCAAATCATCTCCCGTATGCCATAATTCATCGATGCGTAGTAATAAACGCTTTCCTAATGTGCCGCCTGGATGCGACAACGCGAAATCTTCCGCAGAAAATCCACGGGCTTGTAAGAGTGCAATTGCCAAAGCATCGCCCATGACAAGAGAAACAGTGGTGCTGGTGGTGGGGGCTAATCCTAAAGGACAAGCTTCTTGCTCAATACTGATATCCAAATGAATATTGGCAGACATAGCCAAAATAGAGTCTGGGTGACCAGTTAAGGTGATCAATGGAACCCCTAAACGTTTGAGCAGAGGCAATAAGATGATTAATTCTTGTG
>CAISKC010000497.1 GCA_903885895.1 uncultured Legionella sp. | reverse complement strand
AGGTAAGACAAGATATTATGGGTTTTATCAAACCCATGTTGATATTGATGGTTATGGCGATGTTGTTATTACAAGAGCCAGATTTTGGCGCGACGGTCGTGATTGTGGTCACGGTGATGGCTATGTTGTTTTTGATTGGTGTGAAACTCAGGTATTACATTGGATTGCTCATCTTGGTTGGCTTAAGTATGATATGTTTGGCCATATCCTCTCCTTATAGAATGGCGCGTTTAACGGCATTTTTAAATCCTTGGGCGGATCAATTTAATAGTGGTTATCAATTAACCCAATCTTTGATCGCATTCGGTCGAGGTGGATGGTTTGGTGTAGGCTTGGGCGCAAGCGTACAAAAAATGTTTTATTTACCTGAGTCCTACACGGACTTTATCTTTGCAGTATTAGCCGAAGAATTTGGATTATTAGGTATTCTCTTCGTATTATTGCTGTATTGTGTCATTATATGGCGTGGGTTTGTGATCGGGTATTGCGCTTATTGTGGAGAAAAAAGGCAATTTGCAGCATTTGCAGCGTATGGGATTACAGTTTGGTTAGGGTTACAAGCTGTGATCAATATGGGTGTGAATGTAGGATTATTGCCAACGAAAGGATTGACTCTGCCGTTTCTAAGTTATGGTGGCGCGAGTTTGATTGTGAATTGCGTAGTCGTTGCTTTGTTATTAAGAATCGACCATGAGAACAGGTGGCAGGCACTAGGATTAAATTAGAGCGTCATTCGGAGCTCAGCGAAGGATCTCTGGGGCGTGGTATGATGCCAGCGCATAGAGATTTGCTGCGCTCTCAATGAATTGTCATAGAATTGTAAACAGGCCTTATCGTGAAGGTAAATATTTAACATGCAAAAATCGAAAACAATTTTTCATTCGCCCAAAATGGGGCGGATCAAGCGTATTCATTTTGTGGGGATTGGTGGTGCCGGGATGTGCGGCATTGCTGAAGTCTTATTAAATGAAGGCTATCAAATTTCTGGGTCTGATTTGTCTGAGAACAAAGTAGTGGCGCGTCTGCGATCATTGGGTGCAACCGTAGCGATAGGTCATGTTGCGGAAAATGTGCAACATGCTGATGTGCTCGTACGGTCTACAGCGATTCAGGATGATAATCCTGAAATTATTGCTGCAGAAGCTAAAATGATCCCTGTGATTCCAAGAGCTGCCATGCTAGCGGAGTTGATGCGATTTCGTTATGGCATAGCCATTGCCGGAACACATGGTAAAACAACGACGACAAGCTTGGTGACCAGCTTGTTGGCGGAAGGTGGTTTAGATCCCAGCTTCGTGATTGGTGGGAAGTTAACGAGTTGTGGTTCTAATGCGCAATTGGGTACTTCGCAATATTTTGTAGCGGAAGCAGATGAAAGTGATGCCTCCTTTTTATTATTAAAGCCTATGATTGCAGTCGTGACGAATATCGATGCGGATCATATGGGTACCTATCATGGTAGCTTTGATCAATTACGTAAAACATTTATTGAATTTTTACATCATTTGCCATTTTATGGTTTGGCAGTTGTCTGCATTGAAGATCATGAGGTTCGACGAATTTTACCTGCTATTCAACGTCCAACTCTGACGTATGGTTTTCGTGAAGGCGCGCATTATCGTGCGCTGAACTGGAATCAACAAGGATTGTTGAGTACATTTGAGGTGCAAAGACCTGCTCCGCATGCTCCATTGCATATCGAATTTAAGTGGCCAGGTCGGCATAATGTATTAAATGCTTTAGCGTCTATCGCAGTGGCCACAGAGCTGGGCGTTGAGGATCAAGCTATTATCCAGGGGTTGCATCAATTTGCAGGGGTTGGGCGTCGCTTTCAAATTTTAGGGGAGCGTGATTTTACTCATGGTAAAGCATTGATTGTAGATGATTACGGACATCATCCACGTGAGATCAAAGCAACCATCGATGCGTTTAGAGCAGTCTGGCCAGATAAACGCTTAATTCATGTGTTTCAACCACATCGTTACACGCGTACGCGGGATCTTTTTAATGATTTTGTTGACGTTTTGCAATTAAGTGATCACTTATTTTTATTCGATATATATTCTGCTGGTGAGCCGCTCATACCTGGGATCAGCACTGAGATATTATGCGAAGAAATTAATGCAAATGGCCCTAAGGCAGTGATAGTGAATGAGCAAAACATAGAAGAACATTTGAATCGAATTATTGTTGAGGGCGATGTGATTTTAGCGCAAGGTGCAGGCACTATCAGTCAAATTATCAATAATCTTATGCGCCGAGATTTGTCGGCATGAACCAGCTCATGATTACAAATCAAGATACATTGCGTGGGGAGTTATTGTGGAATGAGCCTTTAGCGAGCTATACAACTTGGCGTGTAGGTGGGCCAGCTAAGGTTTTATATAAGCCTGCAGATATTGAGGATTTGATACATTTTCTGAAGGCCTGTCCTGTATCGGAACCTTTGATTTGGCTAGGATTAGGAAGCAATTCACTCATTAAAGATGGTGGCTTTCCTGGCATTGTGATTGTGACTCAGGGCTGCTTGAATCATATGGCACAAGTATCAGATGATTTGGTTCGCGTAGAAGCGGGGGTGTCTTGTGCTAAAATGGCGAGATTTTGTACGCGCAATCGATTGACGGGTGGTGAATTTTGGGCTGGTATCCCTGGAACGATGGGGGGTGCATTGCGGATGAATGCGGGTTGTTTTCATAAAGAGACTTGGGAAACGGTTGTAGAAGTTGAAACCGTCACGCGTTCGGGTGAAAGACGTGTTCGACAACCGAGTGAATTTAACATTGCTTATCGCAATGTAGCAGGTCTTGCCCCTGAAGAATGGTTTATTGCAGCAACTTGTCGCTTGATACCAGGGGATCAAGAACATTCTGCTCAACTTATTAAAGAATTACTGGCGCACCGTGCGGCGACCCAACCTACGAATGAATATAATTGTGGGTCGGTATTTCGTAATCCTCCCGATCATTTTGCTGCTAAATTAATTGAATCGTGTGGATTAAAAGGGCATCAGATTGGTGGCGCTGTGGTTTCACAAAAACATGCCAATTTTATTATTAATCAAGCAGGCGAAGCATCAGCAAAAGATATTGAGCAATTGATTGATTGGGTACGTCAAACAGTTCATGTGCAGACGGGGTTCGAATTGATACAAGAAGTGCATGTTATTGGAGTAGATGAATGTCGGATTTAATTAACTTGGTATTGTTGTATGGTGGCAAATCAGGTGAGCATGAAATTTCTTTACGTTCGGCTGCATCGGTATTGGCCAATCTGAATCCAAACCGGTATCGTATCATTCCAATTGGTATGGACAAATTAGGTTGCTGTTTTCTTTCAGATTACCAATCATTATTACAGCATAAAGAGGCGTTACCGGTGCGATTGCCGGATTCGATACCGTTGCCAAGCTTGATCAATGATGGGCGTTTGGCCATTGATGCGCAAGTGATTTTTCCTGTGGTACATGGTCCTTTGTTAGAAGATGGTTGTTTACAAGGTATATTAGAACATGCTGGCGTGGCTTATGTAGGTTGTGATGTTTTGTCATCGGCCATTGGGATGGATAAAGATGTCGCACGCCGGCTGCTTGGGACCGATCTGGTATCTTCAGCTCGTTATCGAGTATTGCCAAGTGCTGCATCTCTTGAACAGCGACAAGCGCTTTGTCAAGAGGCGGTTGACGCATTAGGATGGCCTCTATTTGTGAAACCCTGTTCCTTGGGTTCAAGCGTGGGGATTCATAAAGCGCATAATTGGGATGCATTGCTTGCAGCAGTTGCTGATGCCGGTCGCTATGATCAATCGATATTGATTGAAGAATATATCAAGGGACGAGAGATTGAACTTGCTGTGTTAGAGAGTAGAATACCTGGTCACATGCCAAGAGTTAGTATTCCAGGTGAAATAGAGGTACATCATCCTGATGCATTTTATTCTTATTCGGCAAAATATATAGAGAGTGAGAAAAGTCAATTGCATATTCCTGCCGCATTGGATCCGCAATTAGTCTTGAAATTACAAGCAATTGCAGGAGAAATTTTTGTGCGTTTAAAATGCAGAGGTATGGCGCGAGTTGATTTTTTCGTGGATGATAAATCTGGGCACATCTATTTTAATGAAATTAATACGCTCCCAGGCTTTACTTCTATCAGCATGTATCCGAAATTGTGGGAAGCAAGTGGCATATCCTATCCGCAACTATTAGATGAATTGGTGGATCTAAGTATGCTATATAAGCAAGCAAAAGAGCGGATGGAAACTCAATATCATCAGTAAGGGATGAGGCATTATGTCAAAGCCAGTGAGAATACGAGATCAATTTTTTTTGTCGATGCTGGTTGTTTGTGCAGTGTTACTTATGGCAAGATTGGCATATTTGTATCTTGCCGATCCAGTGAACTATCCGATCAGCACTTTCAAAATTGAAGCGAGTTACCAACATATTACGCGCAACTGTTTAGAAGGGATTTTGGAAAAATATACGCATAAAGGGTTTTTTTCCATATCGGTGAAAGCGGTACGTGCGGAATTAGCTGCTTTAGAGTGGGCAGATAAGATAGAGATACACCGTGTTTGGCCAGATACTTTAAAAATTAAAATAGTAGAAAAGAAACCGGTGGCGATATGGAATCATGTGCTCATGACGGAGGATGGTTTATTATTTGATTTGAGTCCGAGCGAGTGGCAAAAAGAAGCGAACGTAGAGCATCTACCTGAATTAAATGGTCCCAAAGATCAACAAGTCGATGTCTTACAAATGTTTCAAAAATTGAGTAAGCTATCT
>CAISKC010000496.1 GCA_903885895.1 uncultured Legionella sp. | reverse complement strand
TTACGTGTTGCAGCCCACGTCGATAATCATTGGGTGGTGGATCAATGGTTAAAAAAAGCCATTTTATTAGCATTTAAACTATACCCGAACCAAGTCATTACTATGGGAGGAACCTCCTCCTGCTATGATAAAATTCCGCTTAAATACGAACACGTCACAAAACAAGAATTTCATCAACAAAACTCTAGAATCGTACCAGGTGCCATTGTTCGCTTTGGGGCTTATATCGGGCAATCAGCTATCTTGATGCCTTCTTTTGTCAACATTGGGGCCTATGTAGATGATGGAGCCATGGTCGATACCTGGGCCACAGTAGGGTCTTGTGCGCAAATCGGTAAAAATGTTCACCTCTCAGGAGGCGTTGGCATTGGGGGCGTTCTAGAACCATTACAAGCCAATCCAACCATTATTGAAGACAACTGCTTTATTGGTGCACGTTCAGAGGTCGTAGAAGGCGTCATTGTTGAAAGAAACTCAGTTTTATCTATGGGGGTTTTTATAAGCCAAAGCACCAAAATATATAATCGGATGACCGGTGAAATCAGCTACGGCCGCGTCCCTGCTGGTTCGGTAGTGGTGCCAGGAAGTCTACCAAGCAAAAATGTGAATCTCTACTGTGCCGTGATCGTCAAACAGGTTGATGAACAAACTCGTGCGAAAACCCATGTCAATGAGCTGTTACGGGATTTAGATTAGAGTCTAATGTGCATGCTAGTTCTTAGCCAAAAATCACGCATCGTCATCCAGAACGCAGCGATGAATCTCCATGATTTCGCACAATCCACTTGCTAGGAGATCCTTCACTACACTCGGGATGACATGCGATTCAGGCTCAAGACGCTACAACCGAATCACCTGCTTCAATGCTAAGCGGTTCTTTAACAGATTCATCCACTACTTTGACTACACATGCATCCGACCAAACATTCAAAGCCGTTTCAATCATGTCAATCACAGAGTAGAAAGGCAAAATTAACCCCATCAATGTGATCGGCACTGACATACTAGCCAACAAACTCATACTCAAGAAGAAACAACCCATAGGTACCCCTGCGTTACCAATGGCAGCAATCGTCGCAATGACAACCCACATCGCCATCGTAGTCAATGACAGATGGACACCATGATTCTGCAGTAAATACACCACCGTTGTGAAAATAAATGCCGCACAACCATTCATATTCAAACTTGTGCACAAAGGCAACACAAAACGGCTTATTTCAGGTCTAACACCTAATTTTGACTCCGCGGTACTCATCGTAACCGGCAAAGTTCCGATGGATGACTTCGAAAAGAAAGCCAGAGATAATGCCGGCATCATCCGCTTCATCATGTCAAATGGCGCAATACCTTTCCATTTAAGCCATAACGGTAAAATCACCAAACCCTGAATAACATTGGCCAAAACCACTACTAAAAGGTACTGTCCCAACCCCTTTAACTCAGCACCTTCACGAAATTGAATCACAGTAGTCGTAATAAAGCCAAACAACCCAATAGGAATCACAGCTATGACCCAACGCGTCAGCACCATAAATAAGCCATGCGCGCCTTTAAAAAATTGAGTAATGGTTTGTTTCGCTTCTTCATCTGGAATAAACCGTACAGCAATACCAAATACAATGCCCAATAAGAGTACAGAAATCACTTTGTTTTCTAAGAAAGGAGAAAAAATATTGGCGGGGATCAACGTAGCCAAATGTTCAAAATAATTTAATTGCTGTACTGGCATAGACAATTCCGCAGATGCATTCGTCATACTCATCATGGATGCTGGAGCAATCAGGAGGTATAAAACAAAGCTCAAACTAGCAGCAATAAACGTGGTGCCCAACGTATAACGTAACGTACGGCGCCACACAGCTTTCATCATACCATCTGAACAATAACTCGATAATGTGACAATGATGGATAAACCAATAATGGGCAAGCTCATGCATTTAAAAATACGTATAAACACATCCGAGATCACCAAACCCAATGATTTGAATAAAGCAATATCCGACATACCAGCCAAAATACCCAAACCAATCATCAAAAAATACATAATAGGTGTGCTCAAAGATAATGTTTTTTTCTGATTAGTTGGAAGGCACATATGATATCAACCCGAATTTATACAATTTTTGAACAAAAGATTCTATATTTTACCATTATTTCACGAGAAGTCAACTATATGCGCATCTTTGCCCTCATTGACGTCAACGCTTCGATAACGCTTGCATGACTAGGAAACACTGCAGGCCAGCTATTTTGGTCACCGACCACAGAATTGTCAACAGACCCTACTTACTGATATGATTTGCTTTAGACAAGAATTAATAAAAGGCATTGTGCATGAATATTATTACCCTAGATTTTGAAGAGCCCTTAACGTTACAAATTGCGGGACAGACAGTTCAATTAGTAGCTTTTAAGACTCCAGAACCAGGCAATATAAAATTCGGAATTGATGCACCACGCACGGTAGGCGTACATCGAGAAGAAATTTACCAAGCCATTCAACATAAAAAAGAGCAATCCTAATTATGACAAAGCAGATTTACTTCATTATTGTTTTGATGATAATCTGCGTTTTGCTATCCGTTCTGAGCTTTGACCTGAATGCTCAGATATTTCATTACCCAGGTAACACATACTTTCCTGATGGAAATTTACAAACAAGCTTTTTATTATCATTAATCTACTTATCTATTTACTATCAAACCGGTTGGCATAGCAGATTGACTCAAACTTTAACGCTTTTTGTTGCTAATTATGTTGTATTTGCTATTTTTTCCATGTTTGCAAATGCAGCACAATTTACGCCTTTTCAACCGATTGATCAGGCTATCATAAACATGGAACCCTTTGATCTTTTGCCTATTGTCATTTGGACCAAACAACACCCAGTCATAAGTAGCACATTGGCTTTCATTTATAGTTCTCTCAATATTGAGATGCTGATCTTACCTTTATTACTGGTTATTTGCCTGAAAAAAGAACATTTATACGAGTATTTTATTTTAATATTGATGACCGCCATCATAGGTTTTGGATTTTACTATTTTTATCCCACTACCGGTCCGGCCTCTATGATGCATTCACCTTATTTTGCAGATTGCCAACGTGCAACCGGGATAAAGTTTTTTGAAATTCATCACCACATCCCCCCCAGCACAAGAGAGGGCGGATTAATTGCATTCCCTTCTTTTCATGTGATTTGGGCATGGCTCATGGTCCAAGTTGCCCGTCCTTTTCGTCCACTTTATTGGATCTTATTACCCTACAATGCGCTAATCGTCGTCGCTTGCGTGATGCTTGGTTGGCATTATTTTACGGATGTTTTCGGCAGTGTGCTGGTCCTTGTCATGACTCATGGATTCTGCAAAATGCATAGGACCACCGCGAAACGGTGCGAACCCAGTGGCGAAAATCATCCCTGCATCCAATAAATCAGCATCCGCGACAACCCCATCACGTAAACAAGCTTCTGCTTCTTTTAACATCGCATGAATAAGGCGAGTTGCTAATTCAGGTTGTTTTTGACCTAACGCAACTGATTTTTTAATGAGCTTGCCATTGGCATAACGATAAAATCCACCTGTTTGCGATTTACGTCCTAAATGCCCTTCCGCTACCATTTTTTCTAATCTAGCAGGCACTTCTTTACCCAGATAAATTGCCAAATTTTTTGCAACAGCCAGACAAATATCTAAACCAACTGTATCAGCTAATTCTATCGGCCCCATCAGCATGCCAAACGTACAGGCCGCATCATCAATCACTTCGGGCGTATGACCTTCATCCAAAAGTATCATAGCCTCCAATAGATAAGGCATTAACACACGATTAATCAAAAAACCTGGGCTTGAAGTTACCGGCAAAGGTAAACGTCCTATTTGATTCACAAAAGCACAAGTACGATGAATCATCTCATCAGAAGTCTTTTCATCATAAACCACTTCCACCAGTTCCATTTTAGCCACTGGATTAAAAAAATGAATCCCAATTAAGCGTTGCGGTTTTTGCATCACACAATTGATATCATGCAGAGGAATACTAGATGTATTGGTAGCTATAATCGCTGTCGCGGGGGCTTTAGCTTCTATTTCTTTTATCAGCGCTTGCTTCACTTCTAATTGTTCAAATACAGCCTCAATCACCAAATCAGCACGTTTGAGACCTTTCCCTTGCGGATCAGGTATCAATCTATCCATGGCTGCTTGAATCAAATGTGGTTTGCGTAGTTGCTTAGTATATAAAGTAAATGCCCGTGCTATCGCCGGTGCAATGCGTTCTACATTCTGATCTTGTAAAGTAACGGGTATACCACGTAATGCGCACCAAGCAGCAATGTCACCACCCATCACGCCCGCTCCAATCACATGGACATGGCCAATGTGGTCTCGCGATTCTTTGGCAAAGCTTTTCAAACGCTCACGGAGCATAAATACACGAATCAGGTTATGTGCCGTATTCGAAGTAGTAATTAATTTTTCTACAGAATCGGCCTCTTTTAAATAGGCTCGCTCATCAAATCCCCCTTCATTTTTCCATAAATCAATCACAGCATAAGGTGCTGGATAATGCGCTTTCGCTACCTTTGCTGTGACCATATGGCGTAAACCTTTGGCAATAAATGATCGCACCCATGCCAATTTACTTATTGAGCGAAAAAGACTAGGCTGATGCACAGCAGGACGAGTCATGATAAATTGCTCTGCTGCACGTTTGAGTTGGCGCTTTGGTACCATATCGTCAATCATACCTAATGCTTTAGCACGTTTGGCAGGCAAAGTGGCGCCAGTCAAAATAACGTCAGATAACGCATGAAATCCGCCAATTAATCTCGGCAAACGCACGGTCCCTCCCCAGCCAGGGTGAATACCTAATTTTATTTCTGGCAGACCAAGACGAGACTCCTCCGTTGCAATCCGATAATCGCAAGCCAAAGCTAATTCCAACCCTCCTCCCATACAAAACCCATCAATCATGGCGAGTGTCGGAACTTTTAAACCTTCCAACCGCGCAAATACTGTTTGCCCCTTGCGCAAAAAATCAATAATTTGTTTATTTGTTTGAAAATGCGCAAATTCATGAATATCTGCACCAGCAATAAACCCATTGCTTTTGCGCGAGTAGATAATCAATCCTGAGATATCTTGTTTATGCCCCAGATCTTGCAAAATAACATTCAATTCATCTAATACTTCATGATTGATCGTATTGACCGACGCATGATGTCGACTCAAACCTAACCATATGATATGTCGTGCATCACACTGCAAATCCCAATGCTTATATTGACTCATGATTCTTTCACCTCGGTTGTACGCTCCACATAGATTGCACCACCTTGCCCACCGCCGATACATATAGAACCCATACCATGTTGTCCACCTGTTTTAGCTAAATGCGCCAATAGATGTAATACAATACGCGCGCCACTTGCACCAACAGGGTGGCCCAGTGCAATCGCACCACCATCTGGATTTATTTTGGATAAAGCAGGAGAACCGAGCGGTTTTTTTAACCCCAACTCTTCTTGACAAAAATCAGGATCATCCCAAGCAGCCAGGCAAGCTAAGACTTGTGCCGCAAATGCTTCATTTATTTCCCAAGCATCGATATCTTTAGGTTTTAAATGTTGTCTTTCTAAAATAGGTGTCGCAGCATAAACTGGCCCTAATCCCATCATTGCTGGATCTAAACCACTCCATTGTGAATCAACAATCCGCCCCATAACCGGCAAGCGATATTTTTTTACTGCCTCGGCGCTGGCCAAGACAAGTAAACAGGCACCATCCGTAATTTGCGAGCTATTGCCCGCGGTCACCATACCATACGGTCGATCAAAAAAAGGTTTTAATTTAGCCAATCCTTCGAAAGTACTATCTTTACGATAGCCATCATCTTCACGGTACACACGCCCCATGTTATCGATGATAGGCACCACTTCATCCATTTGACCATCGGCATACGCTTGCGCAACCCGTTGATGGCTCGTATTCGCAAACTCATCCATTTGCTCACGTGTAATATGAAATTGATAAGCAAGGTTTTCAGCCGTTTGTCCCATGCTTAAATTCACAAAGGGATCATAGAGCCCACGCAATAAACCAATCACCGGCACAAAATAGGCAGGTCGTAATTGCATGAGTAATTTTGCTTTTTGCGCAACGGTCTTAGCAGCCGACCAATATCCGAGCCAGCCTACCATCTTTTGATTTAATAATACCGGTGCATGGCTCATAGCCTCTGTCCCACCTGCTAAAATCAGATGGCTACGACCACTGGCGATTTGCATGGCAGCACTATCCAGAGCTTGCATACCGGAGGCACAATTACGCATCACGGTAAATGCTGGCACACGATCCCCACAACCTAAACGTAAAGCGATGAGGCGTGCAATATTGACTTCATCTGGACCGCCCATCACACAGCCGATGACAACTTGATCCAAATCTTTAGGAGAAAAAGATTGACGCTGCAATAAAACACGTCCAGCTTGCACGGCCAGATCAGATGCAGTGAATGGCCCTATACCTTTGGCTTTTAAAAACGGCGTACGCGAACCATCTACCACATACACAGCCTTGCCACCCAGATTAGAAGAACGTTTCATAGGAGGATCCTTCCTGCTGCTACTAATTTCTTATTAAGATAGCAGTATTCTTATTTGATCCGCAAACATTTCCTGCTATACTTCGCAACTCAGAACTTACGAAGTACAAATAACATGTTTGTATTTTCCGTAATTCGGAGAGATGGCCGAGTGGTCGAAGGCGCTCCCCTGCTAAGGGAGTATGGGACAAAATTCCATCGAGGGTTCGAATCCCTCTCTCTCCGCCACAAAGACGTGCGCCCGTAGCTCAGTTGGATAGAGTATTTGGCTACGAACCAAAGGGTCGGAGGTTCGAATCCTTCCGGGCGCACCATATGCAGCAAGGGTTTTAAAGGACCGCGTGCCTTAGGAACCAAGTACC
>CAISKC010000495.1 GCA_903885895.1 uncultured Legionella sp. | reverse complement strand
TTTTCTGCGACTCCAACCTTGTATTTGTTTTTCAGCAGCCAGTGCTTCTTCTCGTGTAGAGAATTCTTGTAAGTACATAAGCTGCACTGGCAGACGTGTGCTTGTGTAACAACTAGGGATCATTTTATTTTGATGCTGTACAAGACGATTTTCTAATACATCGATTTTCTATCAAAAATTTATGAGGGGATACCTCAGGGATGAGGGGTGATAAAGGTTTTTTAATGAGTCTGCGCTTCATCCCCAGCACACCACAACGCCCCCTGCCCTGCCTGCGCAAATTGAAAAAAACTGCCACGCATGGCTTGGAGAATTTTTTGCAAATTTGGAAAATGTTGACTCAATTGCAAATACAATTCTGCTGAAGCGCGTTCTTGCAGTTCGCTGACGGTTAAATACGCCGCCTGTCCCATTTTGCTGTAATAATCAACCGTCACATGGCGACGAGTTGCCAAACCGGGAAAGAGACCACAAACTAGCAGGCTTTTGTCACCAATGGTCTTTAGTTGCTCAATTTGGAGCTGAGTGGGGCTTTGTAATGCTGTCAAACAATCCAAAGCAACCACGGATTCGATTAATTCTGGAGTTTGCATAAAGCGTTGGAGTAGGAATACCAAATAACTTTCGGTATTTTCATTTAAATTTAGACGCAAAGCTGCTTCAGCTTCTGTCACCAAGGCATACCACTGGCTGGTATCCGTTGGATGTAAAATCAAGTTTTTCATACCGCATCCTCTTGATTCATGACTCATTATAAGTGTAGCAAAGATTTTAAAAGATGCAGGATTCCGGATGCGTCATATGATATTTGTACATTTATTCATTATTATGTGAGAACCTAGCCAAAATGGGGTATAATGATCGGTTTATAATCTGAGAACCAACACTATAAAGGTAAATATGATTGAGCAAATTCGTAACGTCGCCATTATTGCGCACGTAGATCATGGCAAAACGACGTTAGTAGATAAATTATTACAACAAACAGGTACCTTCAATGAACGCGCAGCTAAAATTGAGCGGGTCATGGATTCTAATGATTTAGAAAAGGAACGTGGTATTACGATTTTAGCAAAAAACACGTCTGTGCATTGGAATGGCTATCAAATCAATATCGTTGATACACCAGGACATGCCGATTTTGGCGGAGAAGTGGAACGTATTTTATCCATGGTAGACAGCGTATTATTGTTGGTCGATGCAGTGGATGGTCCTATGCCTCAGACGCGCTTTGTGACTCAAAAAGCGTTTGCACGCGGTTTAAAGCCCATTGTTGTGATCAACAAAATTGACCGTCCTGGCGCACGGCCGCATTGGGTAATGGATCAGGTTTTTGATCTTTTTGATAATTTAGGCGCTACGGATGATCAATTAGATTTCAAAGTGGTGTACACGTCTGCGCTTAATGGTTATGCAAAATTGGATTTGGACGATGAAAGCGAAGATATGTCTTCCTTACTGCAAACCATTATTGACTACGTTGCAGCCCCGGATGTGGATGCAGACGGTCCTTTTCAAATGCAAATTTCGTCTTTGGATTATTCCTCTTATGTGGGTACCATCGGCATTGGTCGTGTCAGTCGCGGCCATGTGAAAGCGAAAGCGGCAGTGAAAATTATTGATAAAGATGGCAATATTCGTTCTGGACGCGTGTTGCAATTGCTTGGATTTAAAGGTTTGGATCGTGTCGAAATTGATGAAGCACGTGCGGGTGACATCATTGCGGTGACCGGGATTGATAATTTACATATTTCCGACACGTTATGTGATCCGAATGTGGTAGAAGCCTTACCCGCTTTGATGGTGGATGAGCCGACGATCAGTATGACTTTCCAGGTGAATGATTCTCCGTTTGCGGGTCAAGAAGGTAAGTTTGTAACCAGCCGCAAAATTCGCGAGCGTTTGGAAACAGAATTATTGCATAATGTGGCGTTGCGAGTAGATGATACCGAAGATCCAGATAAGTTCCGTGTATCAGGTCGTGGGGAATTACATTTATCAATTTTGATCGAAACCATGCGTCGTGAAGATTATGAATTGGCCATCTGTAAACCAGAAGTGATTATACGTGAAGAAAATGGCGAACAATGTGAGCCGTATGAACGCTTGACCGTCGATGTGGAAGAGGCGAATCAAGGTAGTATCATGGAAAAATTGGGAGAGCGGCGTGGGGAATTACAGAACATGGTCCCGGATGGAAAAGGCCGTGTACGCTTAGACTATCAAATCCCGACACGTGGCTTGATTGGATTTCACACCGAATTTTTATCGGCAACCTCCGGAACGGGTTTGATGTATCACGTATATGATCATTATGGTCCGATGGTAAAAGGCCGCATTGGCAAACGTAACAGTGGCGTATTGATTGCCAATTGCCAAGGGACTGCGCGCGGATTTGCTTTATTTAATCTTCAAGAGCGTGGTCGTTTGTTTATTGGACCACAAACATCTTGCTATGAAGGTATGGTGGTTGGGATTCATGCGCGGGAAAATGATTTGGTAGTGAATGTTACCAAAGAAAAACAATTAACCAATATGCGTGCATCGGGTACGGATGAAAATATCGTTCTGACGCCGCCTATAAAATTAAGTTTAGAACAAGCGCTTGAATTCATTGATGATGATGAATTAGTAGAAGTGACACCAAAAACTATCCGCATTCGCAAAAAAGAATTGAACGAAACGGATCGTAAACGGACGTCGCGTTCTCAATCGGATGTGGATGGCTAGAGACGAAAGCAATGACCGAAAAAAAATTCCAGCGCGTCATTTTATATGCGCGCCAAGAACGCGAAAATAAGGCTGTATTGGAAACCTTGCATCAAGTGTCTGCGCATTTAAGTCAGCAGCATACGGTCATGCTGGATCCCGATACAGCGCAGGGTTGTGATTTACCGTTCCCAGTATTGTTGCGTGCCGATCTCGATCCTAAACGGGATTTGATCATTGTGGTTGGAGGCGATGGCAGTTTATTGTCAGCGGCTCAAATTGCGATTCAACATCAGATCCCTGTGACGGGTATCAATCGTGGCAATTTGGGATTTTTGACGGATATTTCTCCGAATGATTTTAGCACGCAATTAGATCAGATCTTGCAAGGATCTTATCAGCAAGAAGCGCGCTCTTTGTTAACCATGAGTATTTATGAAGGTGAAATGCTGCTTTTTACAGCAGACGCACTGAATGATGTGGTATTGAGTCGCGGCAATGCAACACGCTTGATCACATTTGATGTCTTCATTGACGATCAATTTGTCAGTCATTATTGCTCAGATGGTTTGATTTTGGCGACGCCTACAGGCTCAACGGCTTATGCTTTATCAGCAGGCGGACCCATTATGCATCCCGATCTGCATGCGATGGTGATGGTGCCTATGTTTTCGCATAGTTTTTCGGCTCGTCCATTGGTGATTGACGATCGCTCAGAAGTCAGTTTGCGGATTTCTGCACAAAATGAGATGCCTCTGCAAATTTCTTGTGATGGGCATTGTTCTTACGCTATAGCGCCAGGGCATTCGGTGCAGATTAAAAAGAGTGATAAGCAATTACAGATCTTGCATCCTAAAGACTACCGCTATTATGATACGCTAAGAATCAAATTAGGCTGGGGTTCAGAAGGGTAACACGATATGCTCACTTCCCTGCGGATTAAAAATTTCACGATTGTTGCAGAATTGGAACTTGATTTCACTACCGGCATGTCGGTTTTTACCGGGGAAACGGGTGCTGGGAAATCGATTATGATCGATGCCTTGATTTTGGCGTTAGGTGACCGTGCGGATGCCTCTGTGATTCGTCCCGGTGCGGAATCTTGTGATATACAAGCTTGTTTTAGCTGTGATCCTGAGTCTGAATCAGCTCGTTGGCTGGCTGAACACGATCTGTCTCTGGAAGAACCAAGCATTTTTTTGCGCCGAGTCGTGACGCGTGAAGGACGTTCCAAAGCGTATATCAACGGTGTTGTATTTCCACTCCAAAAAGTCAAAGAATTAGGTGTGACCTTGGTGCATATTCATGGCCAACATGAACACCAAACTTTGTTCAGCGCGGCAACGCATCGAGAGCAACTAGATTATTTTGCACAGCATGGCGATCTCCGGAGGCAGTTAGCAGGGTTGTACCAGCAATGCCAACAATTACAAGCGCAACTTGCAGAGCTTGCAACGAATACTCAACAAGATAATAGTTTATTGTTAGAAGATCTCAAAACTTGGCAAGCTGCGCAGCCAATCGAAGGCGAAATCGAAGCGTTACATCAAGAACATCAATTACTCCATCATGCCGAAGAATATGGTCTGCAAACACAGACCATGCTCCAGATGCTCCAAGCAGAAGATGATCCTACGATTCAGCACAGCTTACATCTGGTTTTACAATCGTTGGGACGCTTACCGCAGGATAATCGGCAAGTGCAAGCAGCGCAAACCTTGCTGGAACAAGCCCAAATTTTATGTCAAGAAGCGTATGATGAATTGGACACGTTTGGTCAAGCGTTGGCAATGGATCCGCAACGCTTACAAATTGTAGAAGCCCGTATGAGTACCTTGCATCATTTGGCGCGCAAATGGCAGATTACCGTGCAGCAATTGCCCTCCTATGGTCAAACGTTAGAGAATATTGTCCAGGCACAACAACAAACGGACGTCCGCAAAGTGCAATTAGCGGAAGATTATACTGTGGCACAGCAGGCCTATCACAAGCTCGCGCTACAGCTGCGTGCATCACGTGTCGCCTATGCACAGCATCTGGCCGAGCAAATCACTGCGAATATTCAGCAATTAGGGATGCCGCATGGGTTCATTGAATTGTCTTTCTTACCCTTAGCAACCATGCATGAGCATGGTATGGATAAAGTAGAATATCGGGTGTCAACCAATCCGGGAATGCCGGCTGATCTGCTGACTAAAATTGCGTCGGGTGGAGAATTATCTCGTATTAGTTTGGCTATCCAATTGATCGCGGCCCAACAAGGTGCCACACCGACTTTATTTTTTGATGAAGTGGATGTAGGGATCGGGGGCGTGACTGCCGCCATAGTTGGGCGTTTGTTGCGTCAATTAGGCCAACGTTTACAAGTATTTTGCGTGACCCACCAACCACAAGTAGCGGCCAGTGCGCACCAGCATTTTTTGGTGCAGAAATCTACGGAGCAGGGTCAGACATTTTCGCAAATAACGTCTTTAAACACAGATGCAGAAAAAGTAGAGGAATTAGCGCGGATGTTGGGAGGATTGACCATCACCTCCCAAACCCGCTCGCATGCTCAAGAATTGCTTGAGTCATTAACGACGACGTGAAGAACCAGTTGCAACGCCTTCAGCAAAGGTTGAGAAAAGCGCAATAGCCCCAGCTGCTACGGTAGCCACTACGACGGCTAATGCTAAGATCATGGCTGCTGCACCAATTAAGTTACATGTCAGGACAGCACCCGCTGTAGCGCCTGTTATAGCCGCTCCTATTTTTGCTGCCAACATATAGGTTCCTACTATATCGATCAAACCAACAACAATCCCTGCAGTAATCAGCGAGTGATTTTTCATGTTTAATCCCGTAAGCAGCATGCTGCCGGCAATGAGAAGTCCGAACCCAGCTGGGATAACGGTGATGAGAGATCCTGCAAAGCTTGCAGCGATCACTTTCACAGCGCCTCCGGCAGCAAGTGCCGTATTGGGAGCGAAGAACGTCCCAATACTAGTGCCGATAGTGACAATTTGAGGTAAAATAGCGACTTCTGCAGCAGCAGTTGCCATGCCTGTGATGATTATATTTTGGCCTATATCTGGCATAATCAATGACTCCTAAGAAATAGATTCCATACAAAGCGGCTATTATAATAAACGCATTATTTTTTGTCAAACAATATCATTTTTTTGCAATATGAATTCTGTTGAGCCAACATTCATGCGATGACGTTGTGCAAAGAATCACGGGTTCTGACTCGAAAATAAAGCAAAATTATGATATGATCGTCCGATAGTATTGATTGTATTTTTTCAAGCGAATTCCTTATGAGTGTTGACATGGCCACGACCTACGATTCTACCAATATCAAAGTTTTAAAAGGATTAGATGCGGTGCGCAAGCGCCCTGGAATGTATATCGGTGACACAGATGATGGGACCGGATTACATCATATGGTTTTTGAAGTGGTCGATAATGCCATTGATGAAACATTAGCGGGGTATTGTACTGCCATCACGGTCACCATTCATGCCGATGAATCTATTACGGTGACGGATGATGGTCGCGGTATTCCTGTTGATATTCATAAAGAAGAAGGTCGTTCTGCTGCTGAAGTGATCATGACGATTTTGCATGCGGGCGGCAAATTTGATGATAATTCTTATAAAGTGTCAGGTGGCTTACACGGCGTAGGGGTGTCTGTGGTCAATGCCTTATCAGAATCCTTACATTTGGTTGTCAAGCGCGAAGGGAGTGTTCACGAACAACATTATAAGCATGGTGAACCTGTAGCACCTTTGGGTGTGACGGGCCCAGCTACGACGACAGGTACTCAAATTTGGTTCAAACCGAGTGCTGAAACATTCACACATATTGAATTTTCTTATGACATATTAGCACGACGTTTACGCGAATTGGCTTTTTTGAATTCTGGTGTCAACATTCTTCTGAAAGATGAACGTGCTGATAAATCGGATATATTTTGCTATCAAGGTGGTATCAAAGCTTTCGTGGAATATTTGAATCGTACCAAAACACCGATTTTTCCAGCTATTTTTTCTATGCAAGCAGAAAAAGATAATGTCGGGGTCGAGTTGGCGATGCAATGGAATGATTCTTACCAAGAAAACTTATTATGTTTTACGAATAATATCCCCCAACGCGATGGGGGCACGCATGTGGCGGGTTTTCGTTCTGCTTTGACGCGTACTTTAAACAATTATATTGAACAAGAGGGATTTGCTAAAAAAGCCAAAGTGACGACAACCGGTGATGATGCGCGTGAAGGGTTGACGGCGGTGCTGTCGGTCAAAGTGCATGATCCTAAATTTTCTTCGCAAACCAAAGATAAATTAGTTTCTTCGGAAGTAAAGTCAGCAGTAGAGTCAGCGGTTGCAGACAAATTAAATGATTTTTTATTAGAAAATCCAGCCATTGCAAAATCCATTGTAGGTAAAATGATTGATGCAGCACGTGCGCGCGAAGCGGCGCGGCGTGCGCGTGATTTGACACGGCGCAAAGGCGCATTAGACATTGCTGGCTTGCCAGGTAAATTAGCGGACTGTCAGGAAAAAGATCCTGCATTGTCGGAATTGTATATCGTGGAAGGAGACTCTGCGGGTGGCTCTGCGAAACAAGGTCGGGATCGCAAATTCCAAGCCATTTTACCGTTAAAAGGTAAAATTTTAAATGTTGAAAAGGCTCGGTTTGATAAGATGTTATCGTCGCAAGAAGTCGCAACTTTGATCACAGCTTTGGGTTGTGGTATTGGGCCCGAGGAATATGATCCAGATAAAACGCGTTATCATCGTATCATCATCATGACGGATGCTGACGTGGATGGTGCGCATATTCGTACCCTGTTATTAACGTTTTTTTATCGCCAGATGCCAGAATTGATTACGCGAGGTTATATTTATATTGCGCAACCGCCTTTGTACAAGATCAAACAAGGCAAACATGAGCAATATGTCAAAGACGACGATGCATTATTTGAGTTTTTAACCATGAGCGCTTTGGATGGGGCTGCTTTTTATCCCTCTCAAGTTGCGCCTGCTATTTCTTCGTTGGCTTTGAGCCAAAAAGTTTCGCAATTTCGGCGTTTGGAACAATTAATGCAACGCTATGCGCGACGTTATCATCATGATTTATTAAAGCAAATTATCCATATGCCTCTGTTAGAGGGTGCACAGTTTCAAGATCAAGTAGCGATGGAAGAATGGGCGACACAGTTACAAGTTTATCTCAATCAATTGGATCTCAAGACACAGGAGTTTAGTGTTAATTTGCTGCTGAATCCTGAAACAGCCATGTATACCCCTCGGGTCGTGCTGCGTCAACACGGCAGTGACCATCCCATTATGTTGAATAAAGAATTCTTGTTGTCCAAAGACTATCAAGAAATGTATACCATCAATGCTGAATTAGTCGGATTGGTCGAAGAAGGCGCGTGTATGCAGCGCGGAGAGAAAAAACAGGTGATCACCACTTTTGAGCAAGGCTTACTTTGGTTGCTGACGGATGCCAAACGTGGCCAAACGATTCAGCGTTATAAAGGTTTGGGGGAAATGAATCCAGAGCAATTATGGGAAACTACCATGGATCCTAATGTGCGCCGCATGCTCCAAGTGAATATTGACGATGCGATATCTGCCGATGAAATGTTCACCACATTGATGGGCGACCAAGTTGAACCGCGTCGTGAATTTATTGAAACGAATGCGCTAGAAGCGGGTAATATCGATATTTAAAATCAGTGCCACGCAAGCAAGATCAAGCTCATCTGATTTTTCTTCTCACCTCACAGGGAGAAGAAAAATCGGAGGGTTGAATAAAAATCCATAATTTTGCCATTTTTCTAAATATATTTAAAAAGAAACCAACATGAAAAAAATAACCCTTCTACTATGGATAGGAAGTTTTTTACTCCCCTTAACTGTGTTCGCTCAAAAGCCCCCTCAGTTGACCTCTTTATTGGTTCATTCTAGCGCTCAAACGCAAGACAGGCTCCTATTTGTGTTGACCGGTGACAATCCAGCATCCATTTCGGAGCTGCGCATGCATTTTTTAACAGGGGCTGATTGTTATTCAGGATATTTGCAAGGCTACCGTAGCGCCGCAGACGCCCCACCTTTTTTACTTAGAAAAGATCAACCATTTTCCTTAACGGGTGAGGGCATTTATCAGGTTGCTCAATCGGTTCTCGGAGCCGAATCTGTATCAGATATTCATGCCATCTTAATTCGTTTTCTCGATCGAACGCACGGTCAACGCTATCAACAGTTCGCACGGTTTACTGGATCCTGCCAGGACCAAGAGATCAATTGCTGTATCCCTGTTGATTGCTCACACTCTGCGGGTGTATGCACCGCCAAATATGATTTGGGAGTGCAATCTATTGTTTGGTATAAAGTAAGCTGATCAGAAATTGCAACGTGGCAAGGTCTTCTGCTGTGCTCATGCCATGCGCCATAATCACATCAGTTCCCAGTTGAACCAGTTGTTGTAATTTTTCTTCTTGCGTATACACGCCATTTGTATCCCAAAAATTGTCATGATAGATTTGCTGATAGCGCTGTATGAGGCTCTCCCCTGCTGCTTTGACTGCCTGATCACTCACATCAGCATGCAGATCTACTAATAAACCTTGGTTTTCTGCAAGAACCTGTAATTTGGCACGAAGCGTTCGAATTACTTTAGGTTTAATCTCTTGATCCAAGTACGCGTATTTGGATTTTTCATAGAATAGAGACGTATTGCAATACAAAGCTAATGTGGCGGCAAAAATATTGGGATCTACTCTAAATAATAAACCTGGTTTGTCCCAAAGTGTTACATCAGAATCCAGACTAAACGTAAAAAAAGGACGCGTTATCAATGCCAGTTTATGAGAGGGATCTAAGCCATCATACATTACTGATCGGATGCCAGAGAGTCGTGTATGCATGCCCTTTAATAATAAGTGTTTCCTATCTTTGGTATACAGTTCAAACCCATCAAATGAAAATTGCATCACATCATTGGACAGTTCTAGTTTGGCAATCAACTGATCATTTTTATCAAAGATATCAAAGTCTCGAAACGTAGGGCAGTACTCTGGGGTGCACTCGAGATCACCGGGATGTGAGGCCAATTTTTTGAGCGTTACTTGTTTTTGCTGCTGTTCATCAAAAAAATAAAAAATATTGGGTTGGTCGGGTACGGATTGTAATGTGCCGATGTTTTCTCCTTGCTCGGTGATTGTCATACAATGTTTGCCTTCAGGACATTTGATCTGTTTGATCGAAAAAGAACTGGGAAAATGGTCGGCGGACAAAGCGTAGACTGATAGCGTATTAAAAAAAATAACAAGAGCGAGTAGTATTTTTGACATAATGAGAGCGTCCGGAGCAATTGGCTCTTAATTATACTTGTAATTATTAATTGGGTCAATAAAATGTTTTTTTGATCACTTTGTTAATGGTGTACCATGTAATATTTTTTGTATGGTTGTATCAAATGTAGGTTGGGCTTTGGCCCAACAAGCGCGCGTAGCGCTACATTATCATAAAGGTATTGTCGTGTTTTGCACAGTTGTTGGGCCAAGGCCCAACCTACGTTTAGATTTTGTAGACCGGACCTAGTGCAACTTTGCCCTAAGGTTGATTAAGATAAAGTTGGCTTAATAAAAACTGAAACATGGCTTTTTCTTCTAACGGACTAAAAGAATGGGAAAGAATGAGGTCACAACCCAGATCAAATAATTGCTGTAATTTTTTATCCTTTGTAAAAATGCTTTCATCGTCCCAAAAGTCACCATATGCCTGTTCATAACGTTGGAGCAAGGTATTGCCCATTGTCTTGACAGCATGCTCGCTAATATGAGTATGTAGATCCGGCAATACATTTTGATTTTCTGCAAGATCTTGCAGTTTTTTACGTAAATTTTTTAATGTTTCAGGTGTGATGGTGTGTTCATACTCCGCTTCAGGTTTTTCATAAAATAGTGATGTGTTGCAATATAATGCCAAGGTGGTCGCAAATATATTGGGATCTAGTGAGAAGAACATGCTTGATTTGTCCAAAATAGTGATCTCAGAATTGAGACTAAGTGTGAACAACGGCCGCTTGATGAGTGCGAGTTGAGTGTCTGGGTTGAGGCCATCATAGATGATGCTAGAAGTTCCCGTTGCGGTAGTATGCGCACCACTTATTAATAGATTCCGATGATCTTTTGTATAAAGCTGAAGCGTATCAAATGAAGATTGCATGACATCATGCGATAGCTCTAGTTTCGCCACCAAATGATTGTTTTTTTCATAAATATCAAAATCTTGGAAAATAGGACAATAGTTGCGGCAGTTGTTAACATTCATCATCCTTGTATTCAAATGCTTGATAGAAACTTGTTTTTGGTGTTGTTCGTCATAAAAATAAAATAAGTTGGTTTTATGGTTTGCAGGTTCAAGTGAACCAATTTTTTTTCCGTGGTTTCGTAACTCTACGCAGTGATGGTCACCTTCCTCAGGACATTTGACCTGTTTGACCGAAAAAGAATCGGGGAAATTATCGATCGGTAAGGCGTAAGTAGGTAAGGTCAGAGCAAGTATCACAATGGAAAATAGGGTTTTTAGCAGCATGGGAATTCATTTCTGGTTAAAAAAAGACCATTTTACCATATTTATTTGCATTTACCAATAAATTTACTTAAGAATTCAAATATTGTGTCGATAACATGATTAGTAAGAACAATAAGGAGACAGTCATGTCAAAGGTTCAGGACTTACGCAATGCGTTTCTTGCACAATTGAAGCAGGATGAAACGCCTGTATCTATTTTTTTGGTGAATGGGATTAAATTGCATGGGGTTGTAGATGACTATGATGATGATGTCATTATGTTGAAATCTACTGCAACGCAAATGGTTTTTAAGCACGCAATTTCTACTGTTGTGCCATCTATTCGCTAAGATTTGTTAGAAAGGGTCAATCAGTGTGTCGCCAATTGACCCAGTGGAATGACACATAGCAAGTCCAACCTCGCGCGGGTACTATCTCACAGATCAACCTTTCTTGCAAGGTAAGGACGCGTGCGCCTCTGTGTCCATGCATGAAAAATGAATCGATATTTGCATGTAGGGGCGACCGGCGGTCGCCCTTTTCACTTCGGAATTTCTTCTGCCCCAATACCTAGACCCTTTGCCACACGTAATCCATAGTCTGGATCGGCTTTATAAAAATGCACGATTTGACGAACTTGAATTGTTTTGGGCACGGATTGCAGAGAGCGCACCAGATTATCAATCAATTGGTTTTTCTGCTCGTCGTGCATGAGACGATACAAATCGCCAGGTTGACCGTAATCATCATTATTTTTACGATGATCGTAACGGTCGGCAGCGCCTGAAATAGTCAAAGGAGGCTCCAAGAATTGCTTATCATCGATGGGTCCATCAAAGCTATTCGGTTGATAATTCACGTGGTCTCCAGCATTACCATCAAAACGCATGCTGCCGTCTCGGTTATAATTATTCATGGGACACCGTGGCCGATTAACCGGAAGTTGTGCATAGTTGGTACCAATGCGATAACGATGTGCATCAGGGTAAGATAGGAGGCGACCTTGTAGCATTTTATCAGGAGAAGCGCCTATGCCATAGGGCATATTCGAGGGCTCGAATGCAGCTTGCTCTACCTCTGCAAAATAATTTTCTGGATTACGATTGAGTTCCAGGGTGGCAACTTCTATCGGTGGATAATCTTTGTGTGGCCAAACTTTGGTGACATCGAATGGATGGATATGATAATGCTCGGCTGCTTTTTCTGGCATGATTTGTATTTCAACACGCCATTTTGGAAAATCACTCGTTGCAATGGCGGTATAGAGATCGCGGCGATGATGGTCTAAGTCTTTTCCAGCAATGGTGGCCGCCTCTGCATCAGTCAGACATTGAATCCCTTGCATGGTTTTTAAATGCCATTTAACCCAGAAACGTTCTTTTTTAGCGTTCCATAAACTATAGGTATGTGATGAAAAGCCATGCATATGGCGGAAGGAGGCAGGGATCCCGCGGTCAGAAAATAAAATAGTTACTTGATGCAACGATTCAGGGGACAGACTCCAGAAATCCCATTGCATGGTGTTATCACGCAACCCAGTTTTGGGATGTCTTTTTTGTGAGTGAATAAAATCTTGAAATTTAAGCGGATCACGTACAAAAAAGACCGGAGTATTATTACCAACGAGATCCCAATTACCTTCTTCTGTATAAAATTTACAAGCGAAACCGCGCGGGTCGCGAGCCGTGTCGGGGGTACCTTGTTCTCCAGCCACCGTTGAAAAGCGTAGGAACGCTTCACATTGGTTACCAACTTTGGCAAATAATTTGGCACAGGTATATTGAGAGATATCATGCGTGATAGTGAGCGTGCCGTGTGCGCCGGCGCCTTTTGCGTGCACCACCCGCTCCGGTATGCGCTCACGGTTGAAATGCGCCATCCGTTCAATTAATTGCGCGTCGGCCATTAACAAAGGTCCGCGCTCTCCGGCTGATAAACTGTTCTGATTATCCCCGATGGGAGATCCAGCATCCGTGGTCATAAAAGGGCATTTGCTCATGGTCACCTCATCCTTGTGTGTAATAATTACTTTAAAGGAGCCAAGAGATAAATTCAATGTGTCTTTTGATACAAACCATAAGTGACTTGCCCGGCGTGCTTGAGTTTTAATTTCTGCCAAAATTGGGGGTCCAAAGGGATTTCATGCGGAGACTCTACATACAACAAACCATTAGGTGCTAATAAAGAAGAGGTTTCAAATAGATGAATGCAGTCAAACAAGTCTAAATTGGCAAAGGGCGGATCGATAAAAACAATATCAAATTGGGTGGCTGTCTGTGTTGGCAGATAGGTGGCTGCGGCAGCTTGAATGATGGTGAAGGGCGCCGGTTGAAATGTGGCGGCAATCTGCTGTAAATGGTGGCAAATGCTGGCTTCTTTTTCAATGAACACAACGCTGGTTGCGCCACGTGAGTAGGCTTCAAATCCCAACGCGCCGCTTCCCGCAAAAACATCTAGACACCGGGCTCCGCGGATATCATGCATCAACCAGTTAAATAGGGTTTCACGAATGCGATCGGAGGTTGGGCGCAATCCTTCTGCGACTGGGAAAGAGATCTTTTTACCCCGATAGCGACCGCCAATAATTCGAAGCGTATTGTTTATTTTTTTCACAGAGTTTGTATTGAGCAATAAGATGGTATAATGCCATACAAACATTCATTTGTATATCAAACACTATGCGGCATCTCATCCCTCGCTAACGCACGGGATGGCGTGGAAAGTAGGGATTTATTAACATGCTTAAATGGCTTAAAAAGACTAAAAATACGCAATCGCCATCGGATCTTGAGGTCAAAGAACATGAGATCCCGGTGAGTGATACGCTGCCGCCTCCAGTAGAGGAGAAGGCGGATTTGTTTACGCGCTTCAAACAGGGCTTGCGTAAAACGCGACATCAATTGGGCGATGGCATTGCCAGATTGATATTGGGTAAAAAAGAAATCGATGCTGAGGTACTGGAAGAGCTTGAAGCCGCATTATTATCTGCCGATGTGGGATTTGCCATGACGCAGAGCATCATTGCAGATTTGACAGCGGGCATCCAAAGAAAAGAATTGGCCGATGGCGCCGCGGTTTTGGCTAATTTGAAGACCAAATTAACGGATACACTGTTAGCCTGCGCGCAACCTTTGACGTTACCGGAGCATGCTGAGAAGCCGTTTGTCATTTTATTGGTAGGCGTGAATGGTGCAGGAAAGACCACCACGATCGACAAATTGGCGCGTCTTTATCAAAGCCAAGGAAAAAAAGTCATGTTGGCTGCGGGCGACACGTTTCGAGCTGCGGCAGTAGAGCAATTACAAGTTTGGGGAGAACGTAATCAAATTCCGGTGATTGCGCAACACTCTGGCGCGGATAGTGCTTCGGTTGTCTTTGATGCTTTACAGGCTGCTACGGCGCGTGGCATCGATGTGCTCATTGCTGATACGGCTGGCCGTTTGCATACGCAAGATAATTTGATGGCTGAACTTAAAAAAGTCAAACGCGTGATGCAAAAAATTGATCCGACTGCACCGCATGAAATCATTTTAGTATTAGATGCGGGTATTGGACAAAATACGTTGAATCAAGCGCGTCAATTTGATGAAGCAGTAGGTGTGACGGGGATTGTCATGACCAAATTAGACGGGACGGCGAAAGGTGGGGTTTTATTTGCGCTTGCGCATGAGCTAGGGTTCCCATTTCGCTATGTCGGTATGGGTGAAGGAATTGATGATTTGCGGCCGTTCGATGCGTGCCAATTTGTGGATGCGATTTTTGATGATCACCTTTAACGAAGTCAGTAAGCATTATCAACGTGGTCAAGATATCTTAAGCCAGATTAATTTTACGATGCAACAAGGTGAAATGGTTTTTTTAACAGGCCATTCTGGTGCGGGGAAATCGACGTTATTGAAGCTATTAGCGTTACTTGAGCCGCCTTCTGAAGGCAGTATCGTGGTCCGTGGTAAAAACCTTGCTCAGATTAGTCGACGCGACATACCAGAGTATCGCGCTAATTTAGGTATCGTGTTTCAGTCGCCTAATTTATTACTGGAACGTACTGTATTTGAAAACGTTGCATTACCGTTGACGATTCGTGGTTTACCGATCCAAAGTGCCACGAAACGTGCGCACGCAGCTTTGGAGCGTGTGGGATTGTTGTCTGCGCAGCATTTGTTGCCTGCACAATTATCGGGTGGGCAGCAACAACGTGTGGGATTGGCGCGTGCCATTGTGCATAAGCCGATGTTATTGCTGGCTGATGAACCGACGGGTAATCTTGATCCGGAATTGTCGCGTGATGTGATGACTTTGTTTTCTGATTTAAATCGTATGGGGATGACTATTTTGATTGCCACGCATGATTTAGCACTCATTGCTACGTTGAAACATCGTATCGTTGCTTTGAAGCGAGGCAAAATATGTTGAAAACTGATAAGTGGTGGACAGAAGCGCATCAAGATGCGTATAAGCGCAGCATTGGGTTATTGGTGCGGCAACCTTGGTCGAGTTTGATGACCATTGTGATGATTGCAGTGACCTTGATGTTAGCAGCGTTATGTTGGATGGCATCGCATCAAATTTCAGTGTTAGGTGCTGATTGGCATAAGAGCGAAGATATCTCTCTCTACCTCAATCCTGCACTCGGGGATCCGGAACAACAGCTTTTTTTGCAGAAACTACGTGCGTTGCCCGAGGTCGGGTCGGTAACTTTGACCACGCCTGCTGAGGGTTTAACATGGTTGAAGCAGCAAGAGGGTATGCAAGACATCGTGCAATATTTACCATCTAATCCTTTGCCAGCTGTGATTCGAGTGTTGCCCAGTGAGCGTTTGCAGACGCCGGAAGCCATCAAGCATTTGTATCAAACACTGCAAGGATTTCCAGAGGTCGCTGAAGCGAAATTTGATTCAGATTGGATGGAGCGTTTGTATACGGGGTTGGGATTTTTAAATCAAGCTTTGCGTTGTTTGATAGGATTATTTGCCCTGTCGGTGACCTTGGTCATTGGCAACACGTTGCGGTTACTGATTCATAATCGTTATGATGAAATTCGCGTGCTACAATTAATTGGCGCACCTGATAAATTTATTATGCGGCCTTTTTTATATGCGAGTGTGTGGTATGGCTTGTTAGCATCTATATTGGCGAGTATTTTTGTTGATAGCTTACTGGTTTTGTTACGTGCTGGTTTGAGTCAATGGGCAGAGTCTTATCATATATCGTTGACGATTTCTTTATTACCAGTGCTGTGGATCTTAGGTTTAACGAGCATTGCCATCGCTTTGAGCTGGACAGGCGCGAGACTTACGCTAAAATATTATATATAGGAGATCATTAACAGCTGTTCTTGAATAGGGTGACATCATGTTAACCGAAAAATTACAAAGAATTTTAGCTGTAGAAGAACAAGAACGTGCCTTTTATTTAGAACATTTGAAACCGGCATTATATCGATTGGAACACGCCGAAGACTTACATACTGAGCGTTCAAATATTGAAAAACTGGTGTCAGGGACAACTTTCCAACAGACTTTCCAATCGTTAGTAGGTGCCGAAGAAACCCCAGAGCATTTATATAAATTAAATCATCTGTTTCACCAACAAATGCATATCAATCACATGACACGCCAGTCCCAGGTGGAATCTTTGCTGAACTTCTCAGTACAGCCAGATTTGACGCCGGTGGCATTGTATTACCTTGCTTGTATCTATAGCAAAGGAGAGGCGGAACAAGATTGTCAGCGCGCAGATCTCTATTTACGGCGAGCTTTGGAGATCGCTGTACCCACACAAGAGCAAGATCTTGATTTGAGTATTCGTGAGCTTTTGGCGCAAAATTATGATCGTTGGCAATTGAGAAAAACCCCACCGCAGCCACAAAAATATGGCAGCATTTACGCAGATCATCATGATGTACTCAAAGGATTAGAAAAAGATCAACTGGTCCGACCCCATCCTGGATATCAATACGACATCAAAGACATAGAGCAAGCTCGGCAGACATTGGGATTGTGTACACTGTTAGAGCAAGAGATAAAACGGCGCGGGTAATCATAAAGCTTAATCTTTATCTTACAAAAAAAATCTGTGGGTTAATACAACCCCACAGATTTCAAAAGGAAGGAATGCAGTTGCTTATATTGCAGCAGAAGCGCCAGCAGTTGCTTGGTTTTCTGTATTAAGCTCTGACGTAGCAGCAGATCTTGCAGCGCCACCGAATTTGAAGCAGCAAGACGCAGCAACATATTTGTAGGCACGTGTGTAGCAAGGCTCTGTTGTTTGTACGGCAGCAGCGTCAGCAGCTGGTGTTTCAACAACAGGTGTTGCAGTAGCGGCATCAGCACGAGCTTGCATATAAGATTTGCAAACACGATATAAAGCGACGCTCATTAACAAAGCACCGACAGCAGCGATAGCAATCAATGCAACAGGTGACAAATGCAATCCAGCCAACAACGCAAATTTAGGAGAAAATTGCGTGAGGATAGGACTGAATTGAACCAAAGCACTGAACCCAGCCAAACCAAGACCAGAAGTCATCAGAGCTGCAGTCACTAATTTAGGATACA
>CAISKC010000494.1 GCA_903885895.1 uncultured Legionella sp. | reverse complement strand
TTTTGCGTTTGTAGAACAAGACGGACCCTACGCCTTCCAAAAATATGATCAACGCGCCAGCTTAGGTAAACCGCACGTCGGTATGTTTCATTGGGCATGGGGATGTTTGAAACAAAAGTTCAAACAATGTTCTCGTTTTCTTTTAAGGTAACTGCTCATACCCGTTCACCGCTACGACTCAAGTAAACATGATCAGTTACGTTAAAAGTTACTACGACATGACCCTTAAGGATATCTTTTACAGACTAAACCCAGATCTATGCTCTTTTGTGTCTTCCTCAAGCTCTTGTTTGATGAGTGTTCGCAAATGTTTTTCATAGCTAATGAGTGAAGCAACATCAGATGCTGACTCGATAGATTCACTACCATTATCGCTATCATCCAACGTTTGTCTATTGAGCCTGATAGACTCAACCGCTTGTTTTACTAGTGGAGAACAAGGACAGTCTTCTAAAATTTCTGATAGCAAAATATTTTCTGCCACAGGATCCGGATCTTCATCTAGGATCGATGAATCAATTTTGGCAGCGCTTTCTAGTAACTCGCGAAGTTTTAGAGCAGCCAAAGCTGCACCAGTTCTACCATTACCTGCGCCACAATGGATAATCACTTGACGCCCATCAGAAGTTGCTTGCTTTACTGCTGCATAGATTTGATCGTAAGTTTCAGGTGGAGTAATTTGATAATCTGTGATTGGAATAAATAGATAAGGTAATCTGGCAACCTCAGCTTCGGATGAGAAATCATATTTTTTATATAAACCAATCAAAACAATATTAGGATTAATATGCTGTAATTGCTCCAATGTGCGCTCTGTATTTTGATTTCCGTAATTTGGCCTAGCCATACCGCCTATCTTCAAATTCCGATCAAATAAATGGAAATCATGCGTCCTATAATTGCTGGGAACTGCTAAATCGAATTTAGATATCATTACAATTTCCTATAATCAACCATCGCTATAATTAAATATAGTACAAAAATATTAAAATGACCGTATTTTACGGTAATGAGTGCGTGCAATGTCTGACCAATATAATATCCAATGGTTTGCAGCCGCCATTTTTGCGTTTGTAGAACAAGACGGACCCTACGCCTTCCAAAAATATGATCAACGCGCCAGCTTAGGTAAACCGCACGTCGGTATGTTTCATTGGGCATGAGGATGTTTGAAACAAACTGGTGTGGTGTTGCGGCAACAACGGTAATACTTTTTTGTTCTCATAATGTTTTTGCATGGTCTGCTAACGGGCATAAGACTGTTGCTCTGATTGCATGGGATCTATTAACTCAAGACACTTCGGCACCAGCGAAAACTGCGGTAAGTAAAATCCAAACTATTCTCAACTCTCTTGGATCAGGGACTACTTTGGAAGATATTGCACCTTGCGCCGATCAGCTTCGTGGCGAATCAGACGATCCGCCAACGGGTGTTTGTACAAAGTTTCAAACCATGTCGCAGAGTGAGCCTTGGCACTTTATTGCTATTCCAATCACCGATTCTCCGCAAAATGAGTCAGATTTAAATCAGTATTGTACCGGTGAAAATTCTTGTGTTGCAAACCAGGTAAGAGCAAATCTACAAACACTGCAAACTACAACCGATCTATTATCTCAACAGCAGGCCTTAATGTTTCTAGTGCATTTTGTGGGGGATCAGCATCAACCACTCCATAATGCAGAAGAAATAATCAATGGTAAATCCGACGATGGCGGCAATGATGAACCAGTCACATTAACCCTCAATGATAAAACGACCAAATTGGACTTACACTCCGTATGGGATTATCAGATAGAACCTTCTGACAGCGATAACAATCCAGAAACAGAAAGCCAGACACTAGAAGCAAGCCTGCCTGATGCTACAACACAAGCACAATGGATATCAGGTGATTATATCACGACCGCCACACTTGAAAGCTTCCAGTTTGCACAATCTAACATATATCCCGATTACAATAATACGGGCCCTGATCAAGGTTGCCAAGGCAGCAGCTTAAATGCTACGTATCAAACTACTATGGTACCCACCATTAATGGGCGACTGCAACGTGCAGGTGTGCGTTTAAAAGCCCTGCTCATATCAGCGTTCAATCCTACGACAACGACTACCACACAGTCGACAACCACTACCACTACGCAACCCACCACCACTACACAGCCAACAACAAATTAGGGAAACCCACCTCTTATGTCTGTGTGCCGCGGAATTTCATCCGCGACACACAGAGCCAAGTGAAGGTTAGCAAGACTGTCTTACCAAAGCATCCTAATTTTATTACTATTTTACATAGCCCATGCACCAGGCGCTCTTAAAAAATTACCATTCATAAATATTTACAAACTTATTTCCAGAAATTGCAATCATTTTTGCCCTAACAAAACCTTGCAATACCAACCTGCGCACGCTACCATCAAGTTTTGGTATTTATTATGATTCTTAGCAATGTCTGACCAATATAATGCGGACGCCATTGAAGTTCTGAGTG
>CAISKC010000493.1 GCA_903885895.1 uncultured Legionella sp. | reverse complement strand
GTCAATATTCAAGTTAATATTGGTCATTGACTCGGCTTCTAATATTAATGAATACCATTGACTGGTATCGGTTGGATTTAAAATTAAGGATTTCATCTTTCATCCTAAACTTTGCATGGCTTCTACTATAAGTGTAGCAAATAAATAAGCCTATGGTCAGAGCACCTGATCCCATCAATTCACTTCAAGGCTGATGACCAACCTATCTAATTGAAAATATACTATTTATTAAATTTTCTCTGGTGTATTTTTAATTTCACAGCATATCGACAATGGATTTAAAATTGACCCCGATATGTTAGAATGCCACCTATTTCATTCCTATTGATGTATTTATGCCCCAGATTCAATTACCCATTTTTCCAGCAGACTGCGTTCATATCACAGTTGAACTAGCCTTTAAAAATGAAGGCGGGAAAATCACTTATTTTAATGGGTGCATGCCCGTTTTTTCACATGACGAGCATGATCTACAAGCCTTTCGAATGATCACAAGTCAGTTTTATGTCAATGGCAATGCGACTCAAGCGGACATTGCAAGAGCCTTTGGCGTAACACTTGTCAGCGTGAAACGTGCCGTCAAAACTTATCGAACACATGGGATCAGTGGATTTTATGCGCCTAAAAAAACACGAGGCGCCGTTGTATTGACTGATTCGGTATTGGAAAGCATCCAGGTGCGTTTGGATGACGGGGTATCCATCCCTGATATATCAGCGGAGTTTGAAATCAAAAAAAACACGCTCAGTAAAGCTATTGGTGCAGGCAGGCTTCGCCATGCAATAAAAAAAAAGACTTAATCAACCCACCTGAACTATCGGTATCAACGACCACCAAAACTGAACGAAGTGCACAGGACCATACAGCTTCCTTCGGTGTGGGTGCGACGAATACGATGGCTCGAATTGCAACAAGTATCGGCGGACTCCAGGCTGTGTCGCCGAGCTTTCAAAACGTTGTCGATGTCCCTTATGGTGGCGTTCTTCTCGCCCTACCAGCACTGATTTCTTGCGGTTTGTTATCAGAGGTAGAGCAGCATTTTCAACTCCCGCGTGGTTACTACAGCTTACAAAGCATTTTTCTCTTGCTTGCATTAATGGCCTTGGCTCGCATCAAAACAGTTGAGGATTTACGTTACTGCGCACCCGGTGAATGGGGGAAGTTAATAGGTCTTGATCGCATTCCAGAGGTACGAACTTTGCGTGAAAAAATAATCGAGCTAACGAAGGACGGGGCCCCTGAAAAATGGGGGGCGTACTTGTGCAGACAATGGATGCAGGCCGAAACGGATGCTTGTGGGGTGTTTTATATTGATGGTCATGTGCGTGTCTATCATGGCTCACAAACGAAACTTCCTCGCCATCACGTTTCTCGCGAAAAACTATGCCTTCGAGCCACTGTTGATTATTGGGTGAACGCCATGGGAGGCCAACCCTTTTTCTTCATTAACAAAGCCGTCGATCCTGGATTATGTCAAGTACTTGAACATGAAATAGTACCACGGTTAGAACAAGACGTCCCAAATGTTATTAATACAGAGGCCTTAGATGCAGATCCCTTGTTGCATCGATTTACTTTGATTTTTGATCGGGAGGGATACAGTCCCGAACTAATGTCCCGTATGAAGGACAAACGCATCGCGTGTATTACCTACCACAAATATCCTAAAGAGGACTGGGCTAAAGAAGAGTTTCGCTCACACAGCATTAAGAGTGTAGCGGGAAACATTGTAGATGTTCAGTTAGCGGAACGAGGCACGCGATTATCAAAAAGCCTATGGGTTCGCGAGGTGCGAAAACTTAACAAAAGCGGGCATCAAACAAGTATAATCAGCACGGATTACCGTTCCGATTTAACACAGGTTGCTTCTGAAATGTTTGACCGATGGTGCCAGGAGAATTTTTTCAAATACATGCGCCAGCACTATAATCTTGATAGATTAATAGACTACTCACTTGAATCCATTCCTGATACAACAAAGGTCATCAATCCCGAATACCGACGCCTAGACGGGGTTGTTCGTCGATTAGCCGCAAAGAACAGTAGGGAGCTCGCTAAATTTGCAGCCATTCATCTTGAGGGGGAAATTGAACCCTCCGAGGTTGAGGCTTATAACCAGAAGAAAACAATCCTTCTGGAGAGTATTCAAGCGATGGAATTAGAGCTCATAACAACGAAGCAACAACGGAAGGACACCGAACGTCATATTAATTTAAGTCAATTACCCGAAGAAGAACGATTTAAACGCCTAGCAACCCCAAGAAAGCATCTCCTAGACACCATCAAAATGATTGCCTATAGAGCTGAAACAGCCATGACAAATATATTGGGTAGTTCCATGAAAAAATTGGATGAAAGACGAATTTTGCTACGATCAATTTATCAAACCGAAGCTGATTTATTGCCAGATGAAAAAAACGGTACCTTAACAGTTAAATTACATCACCTCGCAAATCATGTTTCGGACAAAGCTTTGCAGCATCTTTGTGAGGAGATGAATGAAACAAATACGATTTTTCCGGGGACAAGTTTGCGGTTAATTTATAAATTAGGGGCAACTTAAATTCATCGGGATCAGGTGGTCTGACCTTTGTAATTGTTCCCGAACGTAAATCAACTTTTTCGAACTCTTCATAAGCTATTGTCATTTTATACTCCTCATCGTTTCGCATAAGCTGCTATAGAGAGTATGACCATACTCATCCCTACAGTTTGCCCAAGAGTTAATTGTTCCCCCAGAAGGAGCCATGCTATAAGCACTGTCGCTAATGGCATAACCGCCGTCGATAATGAAGCCATCACTCCATCCACTTTCTGGCAACCAAAATACCAAAAAACATAAAAAAGCCCAGAACTTAAACCTAAGATAATTAAGATTAGCCAATCCAAAGCATGGATGGTTAAACCGTCCCATGCTGTAAAACCCAGGCAAAATAGCAATAAAATTGCATTAATCCCATTAAGCAAAGATGAAATTATAAATACTGGTAGTGAACTAACATGCATTTTACTTAAAATATAATACGTGGCCTCAGGGAGAAGCGAGACTAAAACAAGCACATCACCTAAAAAAGAATGAGATACTTTGATACCGCTTAACTTATCGCATGCAATCACAATTAACCCAAGGGTAGCAAATCCTACACAAACAGCTTTCTTACCTGATATTTTTTCACCAAGAATCATCCAGGACATGATGGCAATAATTGCAGGCAAAGCACTTGTTATAATGCCAGCTACATTAGCGTCAGTATAATGTAACCCCCATAATATCAGGAAATTAAACAGTACCCCGGCTGATAGTGCTTGAGCAAAAATAAAAACCCAATCTCTTCGCTTTAACTGTAAAAAATAAGACGATAGCGGTAATTTTTTAGCTGGTGTCAACCAATGCAGAGGTAATAAAATAATAGCCGCTAATGTAAAACGTATCGCCAATATAAACAGGATAGGGATTGAAGAAAGCAAGTATTTCGAAAATACAATATTAACGCCTACCATAATTTGGGCGAGGACAAGAAATAGCATGCCTTGGAGAAAATACGTATTAGATTTTGTCACATCAACAACCGTCTAGGTTTATTTAATAATCGATAATATATTCTATCAATTTTAAACTAGAATTAG
>CAISKC010000492.1 GCA_903885895.1 uncultured Legionella sp. | reverse complement strand
GCTTACAGTATAAAACGCATATCATACCGGAACAACCTATCCTTTTACAGCAAAACGTGTAATAATTCATCATTGTTGGTCAGACGTAGCATTCGACACCTATCATACCTATGAATAATACATTAAAAAAAGCGCTAAGAGCGCAAGCACATCATCTAAATCCCGTGATTCTAATGGGCAACAAAGGGTTAACCCCAAATTTAGTTGCAGCGACTGACGAAGCGCTCACCATCCATGAATTGATAAAAATCAAACTAATGGGCGAACAGAAAACGGATCGGCAGACCATAGCGCAGGAATTATGCGGCGCAACCCAAGCTGATATCGTTCAAATTGTGGGTCGTATTGCAACCATATACCGTAAAAATCCTGAAATATGATTTTATTGACGTGTAATAGACTTTAAATTTAATTTAATGTACAATTAGCAATCATTTTTAAAAGTACCCTATCATGCCTGAAGTTTTTATTTCTACCGAAGAAAATCGTCAGCTTTTTAAAGCAGCGATTGTACACTATCTAAACGGTACCAATAATGTCGCCCAAACTAAGCATGATATTCGCTTGGCCTGTACCTATCGCCTTATCAAAATTGATGCAAAAACTTTCGCCAAAAACATTCCTTTGTTCGATAATGCAACCGATGAAACCTTGGATCCTGACATTATCAGAATTCTAAATCATCTTAAATTGCCGACTCATAAGACTCATTATACCAATCTGGGCATCAATTCACTTTACGAGCTTTTAACCAAACAAAAAGAAAAAAACCTAGACTATTTAGTAGAACTCATTGATGAATCCTATCCTAACGTGCACTGGTTCAATTATGCTTACCGACCGCTTTTGCTTTCAATTGGCGTTCTGAGTTTCAGCTATTTGCAACCTCAGTATTTTTGGATGGCGATTGATTGGATCATAGATATGATGCCCGTTGTGTATCACTGGGTGTACCATTATGTGGTGCAATTAAATAATTTGCCCATCATTGGTATGGGGATGCAACTCATTTTAATCCTGTATTACTTGAACAGCACCTTCGAATATGGCTTAGATCCTTCTGAAGAACGAACTCGGAACTTATTTTTCCGTACTATTGCTATCGCGCTCAATTTCCTAGCGCACTTAATTACTTATTGGGCCGCAGGAACGTTATCTTGGGTCCCCGCTACTATTTTTATCATTAGTTCATTGGTCAGTATTGTTGAAAGTATCTATTCTTATCACACGCAAAAATCCGAGAAGCCTGGCGCACCACAAGCTAATGATGTGCATGGCAAAGCGTGGGGAGCCCGTTACGAAAAAGAGTGCGAACGTAATAAACATTTTTTTCTGATCCGGCTTATTTATGCGACCACCATCAGCTCGTTAGTTCTGGCTTGGACACTCTTAGCACCCAGTGTGATCTTAACCATGGCTTACATGCTCTCAATGTGGCTCGCTTTCTTAATCAAAGATTATTGTATCAGTCTTATCAAACATCGATCTGCCGACGCAGAGCAACTCGCCGTACTGGGTATTTATACGTCACCAGAATCTAACCCTGCAGGCAAAATAGAAGCTGACAAAGCTGAATTTCAGCAATATGCCATGAGCGTATTAAGTCGATTCCAAGACGAACAGACTCAGAACAATTTACGAACTGATATCATAGAAATTTTATCGCAAACCCCTTTCGTACTACAAAACGGCAAAAAAGAACTTGATACATGCGTTCGTTGCTATGAAAAAGCTGTTACCCCAAGTCCATCGGCGCAATCTCTTTCTACTTCACAATATAGCATGATGTACCCAGACCGACGCAAAAGCCTCCATGGACAGCACACCCACACCCCCATACAACAAGCTAGATTGGTATTTGACAATGAGGCAGAGGCACAACGTGTCGGCGGTACACCGAATAGAGGCAGCCGACTCTAAACCTCTAAAACCTCTTTCACAAACGGGATGGTTAATTTCCTCTGCGCCACCAACGACGCATGATCCAAGCGCTCTAAAATGGCTTGTAAATCATGCATATTGCGTGCACAGCGGTTAATAATATATTGACCTACGCTAGTAGGTAGTTCTAAACCACGCTTTTTTGCATGTCCTTGAAGTGTGTGAATCTTATCATCATCGCTTAACTCATGAATTTGTAAAACCAAAGCAAAAGCTAAACGCGAACGTAAATCGGGTAAACGAATTGGTGTTACAGCAGGTGGTACTTGGCCAGTCACCAATAAGATATTTTGTTGTGTTTGTAAGCGATTATACAAATGAAACAACGCTTCCTCCCAAGCAACATTACCTGCGATAGCATCAATATCATCCACTGCGACCAAATCATGATCCGCCATACCTTCTAAAATAGCAGGGTCCCAATCTTGTAAGAGCTTTAAGGGGAGATAAGCAACCGCATGTCCAACTTGTGACATTGCTTGGCAAGCGGCCTGCAAAATATGGGATTTTCCGGAGCCGGTACTCCCCCATAAATAGAATAAGCGCTCTTTTTTTTCTGGCAAGATAGACAAAATCTGCTGCTGCAATAATTCATTTCCCGTCCAACAAAAATCCGCAAAACTGGTTTCATCATTGTATGGCACCGTCAAAACCAATTGCTGTTTTATTTGCGAGAAACCCTTTGTTGCCACGCTTTCTTCCCCCAGTGCCAGACGTAATCAACAAAACTGATGCTGGTCGTCACGGCAGTCAAGAACACGCAAACGGGTATCCATTGTGCGTTACGTAAACCAAATGCTAGATCATACATGCAGAACATCACTAACAGCAATTGCAACACTGTATTCACTTTACTGATATAAGTTGGTTTTAAAGTCGGCTTTTTAGAAATCCAAATATACCAAGCTATCACCCCTAAAGAAATAGTCAGGTCTCGGGCAAAAATAAGGAGTACTAACCACCAAGGTAAAACCTTTAGAAGCGCTAAGCTCACAAAACTTGCCGATATCAACAATTTATCCGCCAAGGGATCGATCACTCTGCCAACATCACTCTGCCAAGAAAAGCCACGTGCCAACCAACCATCTAATGCATCGGTCACACTAGCAATTAGAAAAATATAAAAAGCGTACGTAAATTGTTTATGAAATAAACAAACCAAAAACGGTATCACCAATAACAGGCGAATTAATGTCAATAAATTAGGGATTTGTTTCATAACGTCATTTTTTCTGACAAATTAAAACTAGATAAAGGGAACGGTATCAACTGATATTGCGCTGGAATAGGATCCCCTTTTAACGATAAAAAATAATGATGCCCTATCTCCGGAGAAAGTAAAATCATTGATTTACGTGCCAAATGTGCTTGGACCATGGCCAATTTATCAACAAACACTCCGTAGTCCGAATAACTAGTTGAAGCGGAAGGATAGGTCGAAATAATACTGTTGGTTTTGACATGCCGTACAAGATAATCAACATCCTGGATTAACGTCTGATCTCGATTATATCCCGCAGCAAGGCTCATCACAATTACCATACATATACCAAAAAACACATATGACATATACGTGATTTTTTTAAAAAAAGATACTTTCGTTACACAATAAGTCAAAATCACCTGAAATGACTCAAAACTTAATTTCATCATTGCTAAAGTAAAAAAGGGCGCAGACTGCATGATATAACGTGTTGCTTGTCTATGACTAATTCCCACAGGCAAAGAAGAAATCAGCGATAAAACAAAAAACAATAAAAATGTTTGATCCTTTATACCAGCCATAAATATTTTTCGAAAATCAGAACCATTTATCCTACATGCCACAGCCATAATAAAAACAGCAAACACACTCACTCCAATATAATATCTAAGATAACAAATCACAATGGATAGATGCTTGAAATGAGTATAAAGAAGGTCTCGTTCTCCCACTATCGATGCTAAAACCTGTTGATCTAAATACTTTTTGGTATTGAAGAGAGCTTGAGGCTCTAAATAAAAAAAGCCGACAAATAAACCTGCAAGCATGCTAATCAAACAAAGCATTTTGAGACAACCGCTTTTAATCGAAGTCTGTATCCCCAACAAAGCCAGTACCAATGGGACGGCTATTGGAAAGAAAGCGGTAGGCCCGTCGCAAAAAAAGGCAATCAATATAGCGGCTGCAGCCGCCATATATTGCATAAAAAACATGGGCCTTGACTTAGCTTTATTCAGCAGTAACATGGTTGCTAAGGTCGTAAAAAACGCTAATGTCCCTACTAAAAAGTTTTTGAGATATAAGTAATTTAAAGGGACCAATAACCATAATAACAGCAACCAAGCCAGACCAGAGAAAGAGGCCCCTTCTTTTTTCACCCAATACCATGCCATCAGTGAGAACTGACCCAATGCCATTAAAAATGAGTAAAATTGCTCTACACCAAACCCTTGACCAAACAGTTTAAAAAACAGTGATTGGAAATAAATTGCCAACGGAGGATGTTCATAAAAAGTAGGGAACGTAATTTGCGTATAAAAGGGTTTCCATAAACTACCATGCCCCAGACTCAAATTCTTGGCAATAGCCGCATAACATATACCGTCCCAAGCCATGCCTTCTCGTGTCAACGGCAAAATAAATGCGATAAGAAATAAGCCAAGCGTAAACGCCCAAACAGGCATCCAAATATGCACAGGGGGTTGGAGCGTAGGCTTCATATACTATCCTCAGCTTTTGCGTAGCGCAATTTTACTCGATGGGTACTGGGTTTTCAACTGAAAGTTTTTGATTCAAGCTGATAATAGGCCTTAAGCATCTTCAAACAAATCTGTTTTCTGTTGTGACAACCCCAATTTTTCTTTCAAACGTGCAACCACTTCAGGATCATAGGCCCGGCTCTGTTTACGCGTGACGGATACACTACGTGCTGCAGCCGTATCTGCTACGAATCGCTCACCATCATTCCGTCCCACCATCGATATGATTTTTGCGCGACCACTCGCCTCCGGCATAATACTTGACAGTTTTTTAGCATTTTTTATGGATTTCTCAACTCGTTTCTTGATCTTTAAAGCCGCAGACTCCGCATCTTCTTCACTCACAGACTCACTGCCGTTACCCAATAAATCAATTCGTAACTCACGTGCTTTCAAACAAGCCAGATAATCCAAGCGTCGCGTATACAAAACGACCGCTTCGCGCAATTTTGATTTAGATATCCCCAACTTCGCAGCGTCCTCCGCATGGCTTAAAATTTCATTCATAATTCCAACATTCAGCGGGCGAATTTGCGTACGGTTATCAAAAGCAGCAGGAAATGTGGTTTGTAACCAACGCAATACATCTAAACGAATTTTTTTAGATTGATTTTTTTGTTTTTGATTAATTGCTGCAGTACGAGGGTGTAAAAGTTGTTTTCTCATACAGAAATCCTTGTGTAATTAAAAAAGATTCTCTACTATTTACTTAGAGGCAAAAATTAGGAGTATATTATCAAAAATAAAATACATTTACCCTCATTGATTGCAATAATATTCCCATGCGTCATTATCTTCGGGGATGACAATCCACTCGGAGGCCTTCTAGCATTGGCCATGCAAGCAAGCGTCATTCTTTGGCCCTTTGCGGCCAGATGGGCCTGGCAAATTGTCCAACGCGACGCATCGAAAACATCAAGCACTAAAGAGAAAGCTAAACCAGCCCCAAAAAAATCGCGTCAATCATCATCCAAGGAGAGCAAATGAGCACCGCTTCAGTTATCATTAATGGTGCCGGCGGAAAAATGGGGCTCCTGGCTTGTCAAACTATCCGGAATCATCCAGAGTTCGAACTTGTCGCCACTTTGGGGCGTCATGATAACTTAGGCCAAGTCATTGAGCAAACAAAAGCAGACATTGTGGTTGATCTAACTCGTGCAGATTGTGTTTACAAAAATGCTTTGACCATTATCGAGCATCATGCACATCCTGTTATTGGTACAACTGGCTTATCAGAAGAACAAATCAAATTTTTGCAACAACAATGTGAAGCTCGGCAATTAGGTGGCATTATTGCACCTAATTTCTCCATTAACGCGATTTTAATGATGCATTGTGCCGCACTTTGTGCACGTTTTCAATCAGAAGTTGAAATCATAGAAATGCATCACCAACAAAAATTAGACTCCCCCTCCGGAACCGCTATCAAAACAGCCGATTTTATTGCATCAGCCAGAGTGCATCCTAAAAATCAGCTTACGGATAAAGCATCTATCCCTGGCGCGCGTGGTGCCAACCATCGTGACATCAATATTCATTCCGTACGCCTTCCAGGTCTATTGGCTAAACAAATGGTTATTTTTGGTGGCCCTGGAGAAACACTAAGTATTGTCCATGAATGCATAGATCGCAACGCTTTCATGCCAGGCATTATTCTTGCTTGCCAAGGTGTTATGCAACTTACTGCACTTCATTATGGACTTGAAATACTCATATAGAACGAACCGAAAATAACAGGAGTAAACCATGACTTACCAAGTTGCTCATTTTATTGCGGGGAAAGCTATTCAAGATGAAACAAAAACAGTTAAAGAAATCTATAATCCTGCGACGGGAACATGCATTGGTCATACGCCTATCGCCAGTCTCGCGATATGCAACCAAGCTGTTGCAGCAGCCAAACAAGCATGGCCAGAATGGGCACAAACCTCCGCATCAAAACGGATCCAAATCTTATTACAATATCGTAACCTCCTAGAAAAAAACACCGAGCACTTAGCAAAATTGGTAACACAAGAACAAGGTAAAACCTTGGCTGATGCCAAAGGATCTATCGCGCGTGGTCTAGAATTGATCGAATTTCATTGCGGATTACTCACTCAATTACAAGGCAGCTTTACTGCCAACGTGTCACAACAGATTGATTGCCATACTTTTCGACAACCACTTGGTGTATGCGCCGGCATCTCTCCTTTCAATTTCCCGGTCATGGTTCCTATTTGGATGCTGATACCCGCCATAGCTTGTGGGAATACCTTTGTGCTCAAACCCTCTGAACAAGATCCCTCAGCGAGTATTTACTTATTAGAATTATTACACGCAGCCGGACTCCCTCCCGGCGTAGTGAATGCCATTCATGGCGATCATACGACCGTAGAACATTTGATTACACATCCAGATATCCAAGCTGTTACCGCAGTTGCCTCCAGTCCTGTGGCCGAAACCATTTACCAAAAAGCTATTCTTGCAGGTAAGCGCTCGCATACATTTGGTGGCGCTAAAAATCATGCGGTGATCATGCCTGATGCCGATTTTGATCAAACAGCCAAAGCATTATGTGGTGCCGCATACGGATCAGCAGGTGAGCGATGCATGGCCATCTCTGTCGTAGTCAGCGTAGGGAAAGATACCGCACCACAACTTCTAAATTCACTCATTCCTGAAATTAAGAAAATCAAAGTCGATGCAGGTGAATCTCCCCATGCCGATATTGGGCCAGTGATCAGTCAAGCACATCTGCATCGCATCAAAGAAGCTATCAAATTAGGCGTTGCCGAAGGTGCACAATTAGTACTCGATGGTCGCGACTTTGTTCACCCTCGTTATGCACAAGGTTTTTATTTGGGTCCAAGCTTATTCGATCACGTGACAGAAAATATGTCGATTTATCAAAATGAAATATTTGGTCCTGTCCTGGTCATCGTGCAAGTCGCCGACTTAGAAGAAGCGATTGCACTAGTCAATCGTAATCAATACGGTAATGGTACCGCTATTTTCACTCAAAATGGCTATGCCGCTCGCCACTATGCACAAACCGTACAAGTTGGCATGGTCGGTATCAATATTCCTATTCCCGTCCCGATTGTGAGCCACCCTTTTGGCGGTTGGAAACGCTCTTCATTCGGGGATACGGTCATGCATGGCACTGAAAGCATGCATTTTTATACCAAAACAAAAAGCGTCACAACAAAATGGTTTACGCATCAATCTGACGCATCACCTTTTGTGATGCCTAAAAATGGATAAAAGAGGATCATATGGCAAACATCGGTTTTATTGGTTTAGGTCACATGGGATTACCAATGGCGCGCAATCTCATGCAAGCGCATCATCATGTCACTGGTTATGATATCTCTCCAACAGCCCAAGCTGCATGGATCGAAGCAGGCGGCAAGCTAACGACAGATCTCTCAACACTCGCCAAAAATAATGAAATCCTCATTACCATGTTACAGTCTGGCGACCAAGTTCGAGCTGTATGTTATGGTGAAATGGGACTCTATCAACACGCGCAACCGCATGCTTTGCATATTGATTGCTCCACCATCGATATCCCCACCGCACAAGATATCCACACACAAGCTAGCCAACACAACCTATCGGCTGTCGATGCGCCCGTATCAGGAGGGATGGCCGGCGCTCAAGCTGCGACTCTCACGTTCATGCTTGGCGGCGACACGCAAGCACGCGCTGCAGCGACCCCTATTCTCCAAGCCATGGGCAAACAAATTATCCAAACAGGGACAAGCGGGAGTGGTCAAGCTGCAAAGATTTGTAACAATATGATTTTAGGTATTTCGATGCTGGCCGTATCTGAAAGCTTTATCCTTGCGGAACGCTTAGGACTCAGTCCTAAAAAATTACATGAAGTGGTCACGCACGCCTCTGGCCAATGCTGGATCATGGAACATTACGTACCCATAGCGAATATTCTAGAAAATGTGCCGGCCAATCATGCGTATCAACCAGGCTTCCCACTCAAAATGATGCTCAAAGATTTACACCTCAGCCAAACTGCGGCGCAGCACTGCGACCTCAAAACCCCTATCGCAAATTTGGCCACTCAGATTTTTCAAAATGCGCAAGATTCTGGTCTGGGGGATTTGGATTTTTCCGCGATAATTAAATTGCTTGAGTAGATCCTGCAAACTGTAATTGGCGCCATGCTTCATATAAGATAATCGCTACAGCATTCGACAAATTTAAGCTTCTACTAGTCGGTAACATAGGAATACGAATAGCTGGATACTGCGCTAATATCTCAGGAGGAAGCCCGCGCGTTTCCGGACCAAATAACAATATATCCCCTACTTGATACACCACATCCGTATAAGATTGCGTAGCCTTGGTAGAACAACAAAAAATCCGCTGCTGTGGATGCTGAGTAAAAAAAGCGGTGGTATCAGAATAATGCTGCACCACAGCTTGATCTTGGTAGTCTAATCCCGCGCGGCGCATACGTTTATCATCTAGCACAAAACCCAAAGGATGAATCAAATGCAAGGATGTGCCCGTATTTGCACATAAACGCATAATATTCCCCGTATTGGGCGGGATCTCCGGTTGATATAAAGCAACATGCAAATCGGGGGTTTTCGAAAGCCCTGGCATCATTAGGTCCACTCAAACCAACGATTCAAGACAGCCACCAATGTTTCCACGCCTTGTTTTTTTAAACTTGAAAACGCTTGGCAACTTACAACTGGTTGCAGATCCGTACTTGGCAATGTATTACAATACTGCATCACTTTTTGTACGGCCATCTGCATTTGACTACGACTTAATTTATCTGATTTGGTCAATAAGATGTGAATAGGTAAATTCTGCGTGATAGCCCAGTGCAATAATGTTTGATCCGCCTCTTTCAAAGGATGGCGAATATCCATGAGCAATACCAAACCTCTTAAGCTGGTACGTACCTCTAAATAATGCGCCAAATTTTTTTGCCAATCTAATTTGGTTTTAATAGCCACTTTGGCATAACCATATCCAGGTAAATCGACTAAGCGATGATCGGCGTCTATAACGGTAAATAAATTGATCAATTGGGTACGACCAGGCGTTTTAGACGTACGAGCCAATTGCCGATTTGCAGTTAAGCAATTTAATGCAGAAGATTTGCCCGCATTTGAACGTCCCGCAAAAGCCACTTCATAACCATGATCTGGAGGCAATTGCGTAACCAATGCCGCGCTTTTTAAGAATGTTGCTTGGGTGTAAGGATTTATCACAAATACCACTCTAAGCTAAGAATAGCGTGTATGGTATCGCGTGCATTGCATCTGCGCAAGTTTTGCATCATTCGTTTTTAATGTTATCCTTGGCTGAATTCCAAAACGCTTGTCTACGCATGAAACGATTGATCTTCTGTCTTTTTCTAAGTTATGCCTTATCAGGATTGTCCGCTGGCGACCCTCAAGCGGGACAAAACAAATCTGCCGTCTGTGGTGCCTGCCATGGCGCAGATGGCCGCAGCAGCAATGTTATGTGGCCTAATTTAGCAGGTCAACATGCTACATATTTGCTACAACAATTACAGCATTACCAGACGGGGAAAACACGTCCTTCACCGATCATGGTCCCATTGGTCTCCACCCTCACGCAGCAAGATATGGAAGATTTGGCGGCCTTTTACGCGCAAAAACAGTTCGCTCCCCCTGCGCCATCCAGCACACCCACGACCCCTCGTGCCGAGCAGTTATACCGACAAGGAGATATCGAGCAACAGATTCCTGCTTGCATAGCCTGCCATGGCCCAGATGGACGCGGCGCGGAACAAGCAGGATTTCCTGTGATTTCTCATCAACAACCTGAATATATCATCCAACAATTACAAGCATTCAAAACAAGCGACCGCAGCAGCGATCCCGCAAAAATCATGCGTACGATCTGCGCAAAACTCAGTCCGCAAGATATGCAAGATTTGGCGCAGTACCTAACTAAATTAGATTAGAGTCTGCTAACAACTCGCTAGCTTGTGTCAACAGGCCCTAGGGTCTTTTGGAAAAGCTGAAGAAGATACGATGGCCTCATCAGTACTCGTTGTTGGCGCTCTATCAAATATAGTCTGTGTAGTGTCTTCCCCTGTGATTCGACGCATCAAGGCAGGATTATTCCTATTCAAAAGCACGCGCTCTGGTTCAGGTAGACCCTTCACATAATTGACGGCCAGCTTTTTCAAATAAGGCAACATAATAAACGCATCTTGCGCGCCGCGCGCAGAAATGAAAAGAAAAATAGCACGCAGTAATATATCATGAAATTCGACCGTTGGCGCTTGAGCACTGAGACAACAAAATATCAATGCACGTGTTATAAAAAGGCACTCTTTATAATGTTGCTTTCTTAATGCGGCCAAAGCTAATTGATTGAGATTACGAACTATCAAAATTTGCTCGTCCAAAGAGCACTCGCTAAAAACCATCAAGCATTGCGTTAATAATTGTTGCGCATTGCGACGTGTGATATCAGCAAATGGTTCTTGGTCAGCATGATCCAATACAAGACCGAGCAGTAGTCGAATAGATTGACCCTCTGGAGAAACACTAGCTTGATAAGCGTCTATCAGAGTAGTCATATCCCCTGCCATCATAACGTCTGGATGAACCGACCTTTGATACGGCGAACTATACGTGGTGACAAAGAAAGAATTCTCAAAAAACTTCATGGTTTCTTTTATTAAAAGCTCCGGACTAGTATGCTGTGCCAAGATTCGCAACAATTCAGGCGATTGTGATACAACGCCAGAATCACCCCCTTTATGGAAATATCCTGTGTACATATTTAGAGCCAAACGCAATAAGGTGATTGCGCTGTGTTGACTCATATCTGAAAGCACAATTTTTTTCTTGCCACTCTCACGCTCAATCATATAAGTATTTTTTTTATCCCGTTTTATGTTTTTACCATTGATTTGGTACAATCCAAGATCTAAGTTTTCAATATGCGGTAAAACAATATGGCTGTGTCGAGATAATAATTTGTCCAAATAATCTACGGCGCGCGGTTGAGTATAAAATAAAGCAATTATCGCACCTACTGCATGATAAGGGATCCCAGGTAACAGAAGCTGTAACACGGTATCACTTGCCATATCTTGATCAACATACATACAAAATACTTCGAACTTATCCTGTAAAAATAAGTCGACTAAAATACCGCTAAGATTCTCACCATCATCCGACAATGAATACCGCTTAGACATTAAGACATTCTTGTAAAGAGGTGATATGTCATATAATACATGTGCCGTAACAATACGTTCAGCGCGCAGTGTTGTTTCTGATTCAATTGCATGTAAAAAACGAGCATAGACATGGTACAATTCTGTTGATTCATACATCAACGGTGCAATATCTCGTACAAGCTCACTATGCCCCAAGAACAAATGCTTTGTAAAATAATCCAACAATGTGCCACAAGTAGGTAAACGTTGCCATTGTGCTTGAATAAATGGCTGTG
>CAISKC010000491.1 GCA_903885895.1 uncultured Legionella sp. | reverse complement strand
GTGATTGAAATAACCAAAATGGCTAATTAAATAACTAACTCGATGGGCCGGATAAATGGGAATTTACAGCAAAATTTGGACTTGACCGCATTCTTTTAGATACCCATTATTATTGTGTGTTTTTATACCATTTCTTTAATTGATGCCTCATACAAAAACAGAGCAGAAAGCACACAAAGCAATACTACGTGACTAGTCCGAATTCGAGCATTATATATACCATATTCCTCCAGACACAAACGAATTTATAAATAATTATTGACAAAAAAAGGCGTTTTCGACAGGATGCTTTTCCAAATGGTTTTTGAGGAATGGCGTACGCGACAAAGGTTGGTTCAAATTTAGTTAAATATTTTTCTATTTTGTTAGGGTCTGTTGTGTGAGCCCGTGGTATTGTCGTTGAGCGTAGGCATGTCTTAAGCCGTGGTATTGATATTTAAATTTTCATCCAGCATTTTTTTAATGGGTCCTTCAATTTTAGTTATTTTTGATACGATAGAATTTGCACTCAATACCATGACCAAGCTCGTCTTTGTAATATTTCATACCGCATTTCTCCATGACTCGATGAGATGCACCATGTTTTAGAGGCGCAAATGCAACAATATAGTCAGTATCGATATGCTGCTTACTCCAATTTAACAGAGCATGGAGTGCTTCAGAGGCATAGCCCATACCCCAAAATTTCCTGACTATGAGATAACCCACTTCAATTTCTCCCGTTTTTATAGGGCCAAATCCACAGCGCCCTAAGAACTCTTTTGAAACTTTATCAAACATAACAAAACACGGAAGTCCTTTTTCTTGGTAAAAAGTCATGAACTCTTTTATTCTTTTCTTGGTTTGCTCCCGATTTTGTATCCCATCAGGAAAAAACCTCCTAACATCAGGGTCTGCATGAAGTTTAGCTACTTGGTCTAAGTCATTTTTCTGAATTAAACGCAATATCATTCTGGTCGTTTCAATTTGTATTGGCATTTTAGTTATTCACAGTGCAGCGATAGAGAGAATTTATCAAAAAATGCTATTGGTTTCATTTGAATAGTGTTTTTTATTCGAGATGGTTTAGAATATTACATTATTTATCCAGAGGTCTGGTATGCTTGAAATTGCATTACTAAAACATCATTCTGATAAAATTCGAGTGCTCGCCGAGATGTGGTATGAATTGTTGGGCTGCATTTGGGTGCCAGATGTTACCATTGATCGGGTTGAGGCACGGTTTCATGAGCATTTAAATGACGACAAGTTACCGCTTACTTTTGTGGCGTTAGAGAATAACAAACCTGTTGGCATGTGTTCTTTGCGCAGCAATGATGGTATTCGCCCGGATTTGACACCCTGGTTGGGGTCTTTAATCGTAGATAAGCCCGTACAAGGCCAGGGTATTGCTCGACTATTGGTGGAGGCTATTAAAAATCAAGCTAAAACAATGGGGCATGATACTTTATATCTACTCACTTTTGATCCAACCCTTCCTGATTATTATTGTTCATTGGGTTGGGAATACATGGGGATGGATTTGTTATTGGCACACGATGTAACGGTTATGAGGATTGATTTATAAAGTCTTTAAAAATATTTTTTTTTCTAAATAATGGTGCTTGCTAGGTAAGTATTGAGAGTATAAATTTTGCACTACCGAGCGCGGCGTGTTAGGACAATCAAGCGTAAAGTGCTGATAGAGTGCGGAAAAATACGCTGCTAAAAATCAAAACATTGATATGTCGCACATTATTCTTAAGCTGGGTATTCGTGTTCATTGACCCATTGAATAATGCTTGATGCCGCTTGCTCTGGCGTTAATCGTGTGACATCCAGAGTATATTCTGTTGGAAGATGAGAGAAAAATACCTTAGATTCTGCATGGCGTTTTTTGATTAATGCTGTATCGCGGGTTTTATAATAAGTCAACCTTTGTTCATTGGTAACACGTTTTAATAATGCATCCAAATCGCAAATCAAGCGCACAGGGACAAACAGAGCTTTTCTTTTTTGAACAACTTGTATGAGAGCATCAAAAAAATCTTGATGATAGGGGTTATTAGCAAGTAATTCATAAGTGATAATAAAGCTGGATTCTTGTGGGCAAGCATCGGCAATTGTGTTGAACACCACATCACGTGCCTGATTCAGTGCGGCCCAACCTTTTTCGTCTAAACCCCAAAAAACCTTGGATTCATCATCACCAAAAAGATTTAAAATAGGGTCAATCCATGAATGATGGGGTACAAATCTAAAATTTTGATTTTTTTGAGTCATTGCTGCACCGATAGTAGCTTTGCCGGTTCCAGCGATACCCATTAATAGGATAATGGTATTTTTGAGCATATAATATTGTTCCATAGGTGTGTCATCCTTTATTTTGGCATATCGGTCTGGAAATAAATATGTCATTTGCAGAGGGCCCCATGAAAACAATAGATACTTACCGCGATCTTTGCACACAAGTTTACGATTTAAGTAAACCGGAGCCATCTGAAGAGGCTTATGCATTTTATCGTACCTATGTTGCTAGCGCGAAAGGCCTTATTTTAGAGCCAATGTGTGGTACGGGTCGTTTTTTACTCCCATTATTTGAAGAGGGTTTTGATATATGTGGCTTTGATGCAAGTGAGCATATGCTGGAAAGCTTGCATGCTAAAGCGGCTGTTAAAAATCTTAAACCAAGAGTATGGAAGGGTTTTGTTGAAGATTTAAACGAGCCAGAAAAATACAATTTGATTTTTATTCCGAGTGGATCTTTTTGTTTAATTATCGATCCAGAGTCAGTGAAGTCAGCGCTGAAAACGCTTCACAATCATTTGAGTGATAAGGGTGTTTTATTGTTTGAAATTGATACGATTAATGCTGTGCCACAAACTGGGATATGGCGTGGATCTGTTTGGCCTAAACCTGATGGTCAGATGATCGTACTAAGTCAATTGGCCACTATGCAGGGGCAAGTTTGCAATTCTATCGGCAAGTACGAACTCATGCATAACAATCGCATCATTCATACTGAAATTGAGGAGTTGAAGGTGCGGATTTATGAGCCGGATCATATTACAGCGATTCTTAAGAGTTGTGGTTTTAAAGATGTCCGTATGTTGAAAGCATTTGATAGAGCGGTTACACCCGATGCAAATGATGAAGCTGTTGTTTTTGAATGCAGAAAATAGCATGCTTATTATTAGCGGAATTTGAGACTGTATTGTATGCAAAAATCTCAGATATAGAGCTTAAGTTTTTAAAAAATGCAAAAAACATGGTTACTCATGTTCATTTGTCTCAAAGTGGGTATGAGTTACTGGGGGCTAAGGTTTAACCGCTCATTTTCCAAGGTGAAAATATTGCAGCTTTAGTTCTAATATTATCATTTAAGGATAGTGCCAATGAATAATTTACTATCACAAAATTTATGGTCTTTTATATGGCACTTTTTGAAGCCGTATAAACACATTGTTCTCATTTATACGTGCATTGCGCTACTTGCTGGATGTTGGGGGCCATTCAATAGTATGTTGATTAAATATATGGTTAACTGCCTATCTTCCAATCATATGGAAAATGTTTCGGCTTTAACCTGGCCGGGGGTGTTGCTTGTATTAAACTTTATTGTCTTTGACAATTTTACTTGGCGTTCAATTGGATATTTGAATTATAAATTCCAGCCAGTGATTAAAAATAAAATCATTAGCGAATCATTTAGGTTCGTCCTTGGTTCTTCTCACCAATTTTTTAATGATAATTTATCGGGTCGCATTTCTAGCCAAATCAGTACGCTTGCTGACAATATAGAGCGTATTTTACATCAAATATCAGCTGACTTTCTAAGAGGGTTTTCCTTACTCATTATTGCACTGGTCAGTATGTACATGGTCAATCCAACGTTTTTTTATATATTGGCTTTATGGTTTGTCGCATTTTCTTTATTTAGCATTGCCATGTCAAAACAGCTTGTTAACTTATCAGACATTCATACTGAGTCTGAGTCGGCAATTTCAGGCCAATTGGTCGATAGTATTTCCAATGTGAGTAACATACGTATTTTTGCAAGACGACCTTTCGAAGTCGGTCGTCTTGAAGAAGCACTGACGGTTACCAAAGAAAAATTTCAAAAAAAAGAATTATTTTTAGTCATTCTGCATTCCGTTCAGGGTGCATTGATTGCAATAATGCTTGGATTTATGGTTTATTTCTTAGTTCAGTTATACGGAAAACATTTGGTCAGTGTGGGTGATTTTGTACTTATTCTAGGACTAGGGATGGATGTTACTCACATTACTTGGTACACCATGTCACGAGTGGATGACTTTAATCAAGCCGTTGGGAAATGTAAACAGAGTCTCAGCTGCCTTATTGTGCCGCAAGAGATACAAGATAAAAAAGACGCCGCAAGTTTATTGATTACTAAAGGACAAATTACATTCTCTGATGTCAAATTT
>CAISKC010000490.1 GCA_903885895.1 uncultured Legionella sp. | reverse complement strand
CAGATGCGGAATTAAAGTTTATTAAAGGCAAGAATGGTGATTTTGCAGTCACTACATTCTCACTAGCCGAGACAGAACGCACTCAAGAAAATGGCGTTTGGATGGATGGCGAGACAACATGGTGGCGTGTATCTGTTACTGGGAAGAACGCTGAAAGCGCCGTTGAAATTAAAAAAGGCGACAAAGTATTTGCAGTTGGCACACTAAGAAAGCCAACGACTTATCAAGGCAAAGATGGCAGCACACAGGTTGGTTTAGAACTTAAAGCTGAATCTTTTGGTGTCATTCCTCGTGTTAAGCAGCCACAGCCAAAGCAACAGGCTGAAACAGATTCATTTTGGAGCTAATGACATCTAAGGAAGTGTGCGATTACTTAGCTATCACTCCTAATAACCTTCATCAAATTCAATACAGGAATCACCTGTGTTGGGTAAAAAAAGAAGGTAAGTTTGTCTTCTATGACCGCGCACAAGTAGAAGCATTGAAGGTTAAACGCACTAAATGAAATGTGTGAATTGCCGTAAGTTTCAAGATTATTCAATCTGCGATAACTGCTGGCAATACGCTATGTCACATTTAGAAAAGTTCCCCGCTAGATATAAAGAACTTGAAAAAGAAATGTTACCGTCAAAAGGTTATGGCGAGCGCGTGTCGGGTAGTAAAACCCCACCGTTACCCGTTAGATTAGAGACATTACATTTAAGGTCTGGAGGAATTTCAATGCCACTTATGGAACATGAAGGTAAAATTCGTTCTATTCGCCAAGAAACACGCATTACATTTCGTGGTGAAGAATTAAATAAAATTACTATGACAGTTGAATATATTCTTAAACGCTCTAATTGGGCTCATAAAGAATATGAAGAAGCCGATAAACTTGGTACAAGTATTATCAGTATTGCTCATAGCATTCAATTTGTCTTAGGTCACAAATCAGATGAAATAATGATTGGTAAATGTCCAACTCAAGATGAAAAGGGCGAACCTTGTGGGGCACAATTAAAAATTAATCCTCAACAATTAGACCGCACTTTTGAGATTAAATGCCGCGTTTGTGACACCGTATGGGATTCAACTAAATGGCGCTTGCTAGGAAAAATGCTTGAACAATCTCATTAACATAACTTCAGCAGCTAAGATATATCGAGTTGCCGAATCAACTATTTATCGTTGGATAAAAGAAGATAAAATTAAATCTATTCGTATTAACGGTCAAAAAAATTATGATTTAGATGCACTGCAAAAAGCGTATGACTCACGCCATCGAATTTAGATACAGTCAAACCCGTCACTAATTTCAATATCTACTCCAGGATTTTCTGAATATTCTTTACTTGCAATAATTTTAATAATTTGAGAATCATCAACATAAGCTGTACCTGTTAAGCCATCATTGACACCGCGAATATATTTATCAAGGTCCGGTGCAACTGTTGGGTAGTCGCGCTTAACTGATTTTGGCTTACGCACTCGAAATCGCATAGTTATCGCAATCGGGTCGGTGATAGGGATACAGCCAGCAAGTTTAGCAGCACGAGCAATATCTGCACGCCATGCGGCAAGCTCTACTGCGCGAGAATGAATCATTACATTAGGGCGAATGAATTTCATTGAACCCTGTTGTATCGGTGTGCCTTCCACCGAAAACTTAATCACAATTCAATAGTTATGATTTCGTCATTAGTTACAAAGCGCACGCGCTTATCACCTGAGTTATCCACAAGACAAACACTTCTTCCGTATTGTTCATCTTCGATATGCAAAACTGAATAATAAATGTTCTTGAACACAAGCGTATCCCCGACCATTAATTCCGCACCTTTGCAAATATGTAGAGTCTTTGGCATTAGTTCCCCCTAATTCTGTAAGACTTACAAGTAAAGTTTGACAGGTTACTTACACTATGGCAAATCACGAAACATATCCTTAATAAAATCGGGCATCTGTACGGCATCAGAGCGCTCTTCAGCCACATACCTAGGTGGCACTATGGTCGGAGTGCT
>CAISKC010000489.1 GCA_903885895.1 uncultured Legionella sp. | reverse complement strand
GTGACGCGCCTCCTCAGCACGAACGGACCGGAGGAGATGTAAACATTTTTTCTAAATCGGTCAACCAACATTAGAGTTTTATCACCATACATTTTGGTTGAAATTTGGATAGATACCTCAGCGCGTCGTTGCACTCCTTTGTCCACCCTACACTTCTTCTGTCGTAATCTATTTACGAAACAACAAAGCAATATCAATCGGATCAAATGTGTAGTTCGCATTACAAAATTCACACCGAACCTCGACTTGCCCTTTTTCTTTTAATAAATCTTGAGCCTCCGCTTCACCTAAGACGGTTAACACCTGTTGCATTTTTTCCTGCGAACACCGACATTTGAATTGAATAGTGCGCTCGGGATAAAGACGCAATTCCGTTTCATGATAAAGACGGTATAGCAGGGTCGGATTATCCAGCGTTAATAATTCTTCTGCAGTAATCGTCGCGCCAATATGTACAGCGTATTCCCAAAACTGCTCTCGTTGTAAACTGTCTTGACCTGGCATCAATTGCAACAAGATCCCTGCAGCATGTTCCTCATTGAGAGCAAACCACACTTTACTCGGTAATTGCTCCGATTGAGCAAAATAATGCATCAGATTATCACTCATAGAAGCCGACGTTAAAGGTACAACACTTTGATAGGTTTGTGTTTGCTGATGATGGGTTAAATTAATAACCATATTGCCTTTTAAAAAGGCTTCCTCATAGGCGTCATCCGAAAAATCTGCAGCAAAATTAGCAAAACCTCGTATTTGCAAGAGATGATCACATTGCACCAACAACAACGACAATCGATGATCGCCTTGAAATTGCAAACTCACTTCACCTTCAAATTTGATACCACTTACCAGCAATACACAAGCCATCAAGGCTTCCCCTAATAGTTGTCTGACTTTAGGCGGGTAAGCACGTTGCTGGATAATTGTTTGATACACCGTATCTAAATGGATCACCTCACCCCGAATGGCTTCATGGGCAAATAAGAACCGCTGTAAACTATTGGTGGCATGCATAGAAGTCATCATCCATCACTTAAAAAAGGTTGAGTATAACAGAGTCATAGAATTGTCAACACGTTACCATTTAAGCTATCATGGTGACTATTGATTTTTGGAGCGACAATGCATTTAATTCCAACCATACTTTGCGGCGGCGCTGGATCGCGGTTGTGGCCTGTTTCTAGGGCGTTACACCCCAAGCCTTTTATCCGTCTTGATGATGGCCAAAGCTTGTTACAAAAGGCTTTTTTACGTGGGGCATATTTGCCAAATGTTTCTGAAATTTTAACTGTCACCAATCGAGAGTTATATTTTAAGATCGAAGAAGAATTTACTAGCATCAACCCAGCAGCGCTCCCCACCACCTTTATTTTAGAGCCCTTTGGTCGCAATACCGCTGCCGCTATTGCTATGTCAGCTTTGCATGTCCAACAAAAATATGGGAATGATGCGCTGATGTTAGTGCTCGCCGCGGATCATCTCATTATCAATCAAGAAGCTTTTCAAATCGCCGTGAATCAGGCATTGGATTTAGCCGTAACCGGGCAACTGGTCACTTTTGGCATCACCCCGCATGAACCCAATACTGGCTATGGTTATATAGAAGCAAACGGCAGCGACGTCATCCGCTTTGTAGAAAAACCAACGCTAGATCTCGCCAAAATCTACTTAGATTCCGGACGATTTTTATGGAATTCCGGCATGTTTTTATTCACGGCAGATGCCATTTTAACGGCTATGGAAACATGTTGCCCAGACATTTTGACCACCGCCAAAACCTGTTTTGTTGACTCACGTACGCATCATTTTGACACCACACAGCAGATCGTGTTGCATGAAGAAACCTTTGGTCTCATTCAAGATGATTCTATTGACTATGCGGTCATGGAAAAAGCCAATAATGTATCCGTCGTCGCTTGCGATATGGGTTGGACTGACATTGGATCTTGGACTGTATTGGGTGAACTGGTAACGCCAGATGCCGAGGGGAATCGCATCACCGGACAAGTATGCTTACATGATGTCACCAATTGTACCATCTCAAGTGACACTCGTGTGATCGGAGCAGTTGGTTTGCAAAACATGTTGATCGTCGATACACCCGATGCACTATTAGTTGCAGATCAATCTCGCGCGCAAGATGTGAAACATATTTATGCAAAATTAAAAAAAGACAATCACGACGTACATAAAATTCATCGCACTGTCTACCGCCCTTGGGGGACGTATACGATCCTAGAAGAAAGCCCTAGTTTTAAAATCAAGCGTATCGTTGTCAAACCCAGAGCAAGCTTAAGTTTACAAATGCATCATCATCGCTCCGAACATTGGATTGTGGTCAGTGGCACTGCTGAAGTTGTCAACGGCGACAATGCTTTTTTAGTCTCCACCAACGAATCAACCTATATTCCAGCTGGACACAAACATCGCTTAAGTAACCCAGGTATCATCGACTTAGTCATGATCGAAGTCCAATCAGGTCAATATTTAGGTGAAGACGATATTGTGCGTTTCGAAGACAATTACGGACGCATAGAAGCGGTTTAAACAACTATGTTGAAAAAATGTGTCCTTCCCGCGCAGGCGGGAATCCATTCCGACACGAACACCCTATCCTATCAAAGATGGATCCCCGCCTGCGTAGGGACGACACTATTTGGCGAATACTCTCTATGTTAAATGAGCAACAACAAGCTGCGGTTCGTTATATTGATGGTCCTTTATTAGTTTTAGCGGGCGCTGGCAGCGGAAAAACACGTGTGATTACAGAAAAGATCGCTCATCTGATTACGCATTGCCAATATAACGCCGCCAACATTTGTGCTGTTACGTTTACCAATAAAGCTGCCCGCGAAATGCAGCAACGTTTACACGCCTTGCTCCCAGCACAACAGCGGCGTGGCATTGTGATTACGACCTTTCATGCGTTAGGACATATGATTTTAAAACAATCCGCATCCTACTGCGGTCTCACCCCACAGTTTTCTATTTTTGATGCCGAAGACAGCCTACAAGTGCTCCGCAGCTTAGTATCAGCGAATCGTGGCCAAGATCGCAGTGAATTAGAGCAGATTCAGCAACAAATTTCTTTTTGGAAATCTGAACTACTCACCCCCGATGATGTGCCAGACACAGCGCACCAGCTTGTAGCAAAACAACTTTACCAGCATTACCAAACAACATTGCGTGCCTATAATGCTGTGGATTTTGATGATTTGATTGCACTACCCGTATGGCTATTTCAGAAAAACCCCGACCTCTTACTCTTATGGCAACAAAAATTTCGCCATATTTTAGTCGACGAATATCAAGATTCGAATAGCAGCCAATATTTATTACTGCGTGCTTTGGTTGGCGATCGTGCTCGTTTTACCGCTGTGGGCGACGATGATCAATCTATCTATGCTTGGCGTGGTGCCAAACCAGAAAATTTACAAAATTTACAACACGATTTTCCAAAATTAACGATCATCACATTAGAGCAAAATTATCGATCCACTGGAAAAATATTGCATCTTGCTAATCACCTAATCGCACACAACCCCAAAGCATTTCCTAAAAAACTCTGGTCTGAATATGGACCGGGTGAAGACATTCGAGTCCTCGTCTGTCGCGATGAACAAGATGAAGCAGAATTGGTCATTGCTGATCTGATCAGCCACAAATTACGCCAAGGACGTACGCTGCAAGATTATGCCATTCTCTATCGTGGCAATCATCAAGCACGCTTATTTGAAACAATACTCCGAGCACAAGGGATCCCTTATCATATCAGTGGCGGGCAATCCTGGTTTGCACGCAGTGAAATCAAAGATTGTTTGGCTTATCTGAAATTGTTATGCAATGCTGCTGACGATGCCGCATTTATCCGTGCTATCACCACCCCCAAACGCGGGATTGGCGCTACAACATTGACCAGTTTAGGTGATTATGCCAAATTGCGTGGTCAATCTTTATTCCAATGTGCGGACCATCTCGCGCTGACTGAGCATATGGCCGAAAAACCTCGCGCTATTTTGGGCCAATTCAAACAAATTATTTTACAATGCCAACAACGACTGCATACGGAATCAACGCCCGTCCCTACTGTATTACGCAATATGTTAGAAACGTTCGAATATGAATCACATGTCTACGCCAGCAGTGATCAACCCCAACAAGCACAAAAACGCATGGACAACGTATGGCAATTGCTCGATTGGGTTGGCAAGCTTATTCAAAAAAAACCAGACGCCACGCTAGCAGATGCGTTGTCTACACTGGTCTTAATTGATCGACTAGATAATCAAGATGATGACGAAGAGCCAGGTGTCCAACTGATGACGTTACATGCCGCCAAAGGATTAGAGTTTCCCTGTGTTTATTTGGTCAGCATGGAAGAAGGGATGCTGCCGCATCGCGTCAGTATTGAAACCGATCAGATTGAAGAAGAGCGGCGATTGGCTTATGTAGGCATCACCCGCGCCAGACAAGTCTTAACCTTGAGTTTAGCTCGCCAACGCCGCAGCGGCGGCGAAACACAAGTCACCGCTCCCAGCCGTTTTTTACAAGAATTACCTGCCGATTATTTAGAATGGCATGGCAAGGATCATCGCGACCCCACCAAATCCAAAGCTTTAGCCCAATCACATTTGGCAACCCTGAAAGCCCTCACCAAAAAGCAACCAGCCGACACCTGATTTTGTGGTCTATAATGATGGTATAACCATCACTTTATTGAGAATAATCCATGAAACGACATTTTTTTGACAGCGTATCTAGCCCTGTTGATATTGGTGATAAAGACAGTAAACAAAATAAAAGTAAAAACTTACCCGCCGATTGGGTAAGACTATCTCGACCAGGAGATAACACATATTTAAATGGGCAGCTTTTAAGTGAGTTCCGTAATAAATACCATGATTTTGCCACTGAAGACGATGTCAATGCTTTTATTGAAAAGGAAATTTTCCCTAAATTAGCACTGCCAGAATCAAAAAAACCAGAAGTACTCGCTTATATGCGAGAGTTTTTTCATCAACAAGGTTTCATGTTTCCTGTTTCACAGACCATAGCCTATACATTAATAGAAGCAGGCACACAACAGAACCCGCCGATTGGATTCTCTCTTAATACCTCAGAGCAACACATCAACATCACTGTTAATGAGACAGGCTTATCTGTTCAAGAATTTATTGCAGCTGATACCCTTACGATTGTTGTGCACAAAGACGTTCAAAAACGTAAGCCAGACGAACCAGGTAAAGACTATGTCATCAAAGCCGAAGGAACCGTCCATCTTGATTTTAGAGCAAACGCCAGTGATCCCATCATCACTGTCAAAAGTAATAAAATCTCTGTAGGATTAGCGATGCTCCAACCGCTTTTCACTCCTAGCCGCTTTCTAGACAAACTCTGGGATTATATCGCCCAATTATTGGGACGCAATAAAGTAGAGTTACTCGCAGCAACTACGCCGACTCAAAGCAGTAGTCCAACTGAAAGCAATCAAGCATCAAGCGATACGGAAGAAAACCCTGAAGGAGAAGATCATTCACCAGGAAGCCAGCACGGCAGCGGTTCCTTTTAAGGAGAGATCCGTTCGAGCTGAGGTACATTGAAAAATGCAAAATTAAGTTTTAACACAAAGGTGAACGAAACTCAGCCATATCATTACCCACATCTTTTTCAGCGCACTGAACACGTCCCCTCTCCCCTGAGGGATCCCCTCATGATTTTTTGTTATAAAGTAATACAAAAGGAGTGTAGGGTGGACAAAGGAGTGTAACGACGTGCTGAGGGATCTATCCAAAATTTGACCATGCTGTCTGGTAGCGAAATTTTAAAGTTAATTGACAGATTTAGAAAAAATATT
>CAISKC010000488.1 GCA_903885895.1 uncultured Legionella sp. | reverse complement strand
GGCAAAGGTTATGGACAAAAACAGCATGAAATATATCACCGATTTAGTTAGATCAAAAGGTCTTAGTTTTCCAGCAAATTTAAACGTAAATAATTTTAAAGTAAAATATACTTCTTCCAAATATTCCACATCGTATGCAGTGTTAATTAACCTTGATAGCACTGATGACAACGGAGCATTGTCAAAAGATACTCAATTAATAAGCAATTGGGCTAAATACACCCCGCCTCAAAAAAAGAACGTACCTATTGAAGGGAGTGTATTATCAATTGATGAGTGCGTGAGTCAAATCATTCATTTTTTGAGAAAGGAAGGGTATTTAAAATCGGATCTTTTAAAATGGTCAAAAGAGCCTAATGAACAGTCTTCGAAGGTTATGAGTTATGCAGGATTCACGTCTTAGAAGTTTCTATAAGTCCGTCAGCTGGAGGATATTCGGCAGTCTCGCTACCATGGGGATAGCATTTATTATTACTCATCAATGGCGCTTTAGTTTTTACATCGGAGGTCTGGAGTTTATTTCTAAAATAGGCATTTTTTATTTTCATGAGCGTCTATGGAATACTTTTTCACGGGAGCACGAACGAAATAGAGTTTAAACATAATGGCAGTGTCTCTTTGTTCCTACATCCCTAAACTATTAGCCTTTATTTGCGCATTCAAAGCCAGTACCTGATCCCGCAATACAGCCGCTTCTTCAAACTCCATATTTTTAGCGTGTTTTAGCATTTGTTTTTCTAATTTGACAATTTCTTTCAACATGGCTTCGGGGGATAATCCCGCAAAGCGTGCTTCTAATGTCGGGCCCGATTTGGCTTTTTTAGCGGATTTGCGTTGCCCAATGATGGCGCCTTCCATGATATCTTGCACTGATTTGTAAATACCCTTTGGCGTGATGCCATGTTCTCGATTGTGTGCCATTTGTTTTTCGCGACGGCGTGCTGTTTCTGCCAAGGCACGTTGGATGGAACCCGTTTCACGGTCCGCATATAAAATGGCGCGGCCATGCAGATTGCGCGCAGCTCGACCGATGGTTTGGATTAACGAACGCTCAGAACGCAGAAACCCTTCTTTGTCAGCATCGAGAATCGCAACCAAAGCGACTTCAGGCATGTCTAATCCTTCGCGCAATAAATTAATGCCGACTAAAACATCGAACACGCCCAAACGCAATTCTCGAATGATTTCTACGCGCTCTACCGTCTCAATATCTGAATGCAAATAGCGTACCGCGATGCCCGCGTCATGGAGATATTCGGTTAAATCTTCAGCCATGCGTTTGGTCAGTGTGGTGACCAAGATGCGTTGCTGGGTTTTGGTGACGGCATGAATTTCTGAAAGCAAATCATCTACTTGATTTTGGACTGGTCGGATGATCACGACAGGATCAATCAGACCAGTAGGACGCACTACTTGTTCAGCGATTTGATCCGTATGCTCTAATTCATAGGCTCCCGGCGTTGCGGATACATAAATGGTTTGTGGGGAGCGATCAGTAAACTCTTCAAAGCGCATGGGCCGATTATCAAGTGCAGAGGGTAAGCGGAAGCCATATGCGACTAAAGTTTCTTTACGTGAACGGTCACCGCGATACATGCCGCCTATTTGCGGAACGGTGACATGCGACTCGTCGATTACCAGCAAAGCTTCGGGAGGCAAATAATCAAATAATGTCGGAGGTGCTACGCCGATATGACGTCCAGAAAGATAACGTGAGTAATTTTCAATACCGGAACAATATCCAAGCTCGAGCATCATTTCCATGTCGAAACAAGTGCGCTGATTTAAACGCTGTGCTTCTACTAATTGATTGTTGGCTTCTAATTCTTTTAAGCGTTCGTGTAGTTCTATCTTGATCAAATCCACAGCTTCTACAATACGTTCGCGCGGTGTGACATAATGAGTTTTGGGGAAAATCGTAATTCGCGGGACGCGTTGAAGCACTTCGCCAGTGAGCGGATCAAAATAAGCCAGATTTGTGACCTCATCATCGAATAATTCGATGCGAATAGATAATTTTTCTGCATCGGCTGGAAAGACGTCGATCACATCTCCATTCACACGAAATTGCCCGCGAGCCAAAGACTGTGGATTTCGGACATATTGTAATTCTGCAAGCCGGCGCAAAATTTGACGTTGATCACAACGATCTCCGCGTGAAATGTGTAACAGCATTTTTAGATAGGAATTCGGATCACCTAAGCCATAAATCGCCGAAACCGTCGCAACAATGATGGCATCTTTGCGCTCGATGAGTGCTTTGGTGGCAGAAAGGCGCATTTGTTCAATATGTTCATTGATAGAAGCATCTTTTTCTATAAACGTATCAGATGAGGGAACATAGGCCTCGGGTTGGTAGTAATCATAGTAGGATACAAAATATTCTACCGCATTGTTGGGGAAAAATTCTTTAAACTCACCATATAATTGCGCTGCTAAAGTTTTGTTAGGCGCCATTACCAAAGTAGGTCGTTTGATAGCTTGAATAACATTTGCGATGGTAAATGTTTTGCCTGAGCCTGTGACCCCTAATAAAATTTGTCGAGCCAAGCCTTGTTCAACACCGCTAATCAATGTTTTGATTGCATTGGGTTGGTCACCGGCAGGGGTGTAATCAGAGTGTAATTCAAAGGTCTGTTTCATGGAGGAGGAAGTGTATGCAGAATAGTCTCATTGTACTAGCTTTTGAACGAACTGTCATCGTCGGTATTGTCATCTAGGAACATATCATCGTCTAGTTCATACGTTGCTTCTCCCATTTCTTGTGCGTTTTGCCATATTTCCATCCGAAACTCAATGTCTGCATAGATAGTGGGAGAGCTCGGCATGAAATGCTGGTGGGTGCGCTCAAGTGCTGTGGGGTAGTCAGGGTTATCTTGGAACATTTTATTTAAAGTTTTTTGTGCTATACCATGACTGGAAACAATGTTTTTTAAGGTGGTGACTGCTTGATAGTCTTGATTAAATTGGACCAAACCTAATCTAAAATCCATAGGCGCTTTTTGAGTGGGATGTAATAGACCCTCTTTATCTTCGATGACCCAATTTAGTTCAAGCAAAGCCGACTTGGTTCTTTCGCGTTCTTGGTGTTCGCCTTGGTAGGCTTTGTTCAATACATCGTGTAACGATTTGAACTCATGAAGTTTCGCACGACTATGTATAAAAGCAAAACAGGCTTGTTCAGTTGCTTTTTGTTCATAAAGGTTGAAAAACGGTTTCAAAAACCCAGTTGAAGCATGTTGGTGTTGATAAACTTTAAGTGTCGCATCTAATGACCAAGGAAAAACAAGATATTGGGGTACGATGGTCGCATCAAGTTGGTGCAAAACAGTCGTCACTGCTGTGACACAATTATTGCTGAGAAGAGCATAGTTTTTGCCACAAAAGTCGAATGCTGTTTTATGAAGTTGATCGTACAAGCTACGTGTTTTGGGAGAAGCAAGCGGTGGTAATTCGATATGAAGTGCTCGGTGGATACCGTAGGTTAAAATTTTGACTTTCAGTCCCTGAATCGAAAGCTCGACGGAGCGTGCGGGTGGGCCATAATTTTCTTTACATTCCCGATCCAATGTTGGAATGGATGCTTGTTTCGATGTGCACCAGATACCACCCGGGCCACCATAATTTAAGAAAAACCCTTCTTTTTTCATGAAAAATGCTCCTTTAGATATATTGTAGTACATAAATAGAGCATTATCCGGTTGGTGAGAGAAGGGCTCCGACAGATGAGAGTAGATAATGTGAATGGGTCTGATCAAGAAAATCCTTCTCACGTTGACGGGAGAAAGTGCCCGAAAGGGCGGATGAGGGCTGAGGGATACCCTCATAATTTTTTGTTATAAAGTAATACAAAAGGAGTGTAGGGTGGACAAAGGAGTGTAACGACGTGCTGAGGGATCTATCCAAAATTTGACCATGCTGTCTGGTAGCGAAATTTTAAAGTTAATTGACAGATTTAGAAAAAATATT
>CAISKC010000487.1 GCA_903885895.1 uncultured Legionella sp. | reverse complement strand
GGCGCGTTGACCTGACAACCACACCTTAGTATTCGTGACGCGCCTCCTCAGCACGAACGGATCGGAGGAGATTTAAACATTTTTTCTAAATCGGTCAACCAACATTAGAGTTTTATCACTATACATTTTGGTTAAAATTTGGGTAGATACCTCAGCACGTCGTTGCACTCCTTTGCCCACCCTACACTCCTGTTGTGTTATTTTGTAACAAAGACTTATGAGGGGATCCCTCAGAGATAAGGGGTGATATAAAAAACGCTCAAAGCAACTTACGGGCGAAAAATAGCTAATAGCTCTTGGACTGGTATCCGTTGATTGGTTTTACAGTTGATCATCCGTCGTACAGGAAAAGAGGTGATCTCAGTAGCAGCATTATAATGTAAGCGCGTCCACGGTGTATCATGATTGGAAATGATGACGGTCACACCACGCTTCACCGCTGCTAAGGTACAATCGATCAAAGCAAACTGCTCATTTTCGGTAAATTTTTTACCCGTATACATCGAAAAATTAGAACTTTGCTGCAGTGGGACATAAGGCGGATCGCAATAAATCACATCATCCGGTTTGGCCAACATAAACGTTTTTCTAAAATCAGCATGTAACAGTTCCACTTGCTGACTTTTTTGATGAAATTTCAACATTTCCTGATATGGAAAATAGGGCTTAACATAACGTCCGAACGGGACATTATAAAAACCACTGGCATTATAACGACATAACCCGTTATATCCATGACGATTCAGATATAGAAATAGAGCCGCTTTGCGACGAGACTGGCGTATTTGGTTAAATTGTTGTCTAAATTGATAATAGTGCTCAGGATGGTTATGCTGTTCTTTAAACCATTTCTGACAATACTCAATGAAAACAGGGCCTTCTTTTTGAATACATTGATATAAACGCACCAAATCCGCATTATCTTCAGCCAACATATTAGCTGGGTACTCCGTATTCATAAAAACCACGGCCGAACCAGCGAAAGGCTCTATCAAACGTGAGCCTTTGGGTAATGCATTCAAAATTGGTTCTAAACAATGATATTTATTGCCCGCCCATTTCAAAAATGGTCTGCACTTCACCATGGTAAGTACTCGCTTTCCTTGTGCCTGACCCGTCATGGCCGAGGTATCAACTCATTTAGGACTTACGCAAAACCCCCGATCTCTTCGTTGGATTTAATATTTAATTCGGTCATTTAGTCATCTAAACTCCCTCATTAAATACTAAATCCGCCTCGACATCGGAGTTTTTCGTAAGTCCTATCATTTTTGTGTAGATGGACAAAGCGAAGCACGTCCATTCTACATAAAAACTCGTTTCTCTATTTATCTATTTGGTTCAGTGACTGTAATATCGATTTAAAAATTTTAGGTGGCGCAGCAATCACATTGCCCTCTTCCAAGGTACATTCCCCACCTTGCAAATTACTCAGCAAGCCTCCAGCCTCTTGGACCAATAATACACCAGCAGCTATATCCCAAGGTTTCATATTTAAACCCCAAAACCCATCCAAACGCCCACTTGCAACATAAGCCAAATCCAAAGCGGCAGAACCTGTCACACGAGTAGCACTGCATTGCCCCACAAACTGCTGATACCCACGCATATAGCGCTCCAGCAGCTCAGGATGACGAATAGGTAACCCAGCACTCAACATAGCCTTCGCAATTTGCGTTTCTTTAGAAACACGAATCCGTCGATCATTCAAGCGCGCACCACGTCCACGACTCGCTGCAAAGCATTCGTGTCGGAGGGGATCATACACCACAGCATGCTCAATCCTTGATTTCACACGTAAGGCAATAGAAACTGCGTAAAAAGGAAATCCATGAATAAAGTTTTTAGTGCCATCTAAGGGGTCAATAATCCATACTGATTCGGCATCTTCTTGATAAGAACCACTTTCTTCAGCAATAATACCATGATCGGGATATGCTTTAAGGATGGTAGCAATAATGGCTTGTTCTGCTTTGATATCTACTTCGCAAAAATAGTCGCCTTCCCCTTTTGCCATCAAGGGCATACGATCAGTGTGCTCAACATGCCGTAAAATCACATCACCCGCCAGTCGCGCGGCATTAATCGCAATATTTAATTGTGGTTGCATGAGTTCGCCTAATCTAAAAATCAACCCGGATTCTATCACAAATTAGAGCGCGGTTCATGCATTAAAAAATGCAGTATTCGCGCCCCCGCATACCACCACCACGATAGTCTGGTACGGTTGAATAATCGGATGATTCGCATACACTATCGACAGAGCGGCCCCAGCAGAAAGCTCGACCATGATCCGCTTATCTCTTGCAAATGCGCGTGCGCCCTCTTCAGCCTCATCATCACTGACAACGACGACTTTGATATCATGCTCTTGTGTCCATTCAAATAAATGCGCTGCAACGCGCTTCACACCCAAACTTGTAGCGCGCGTCGTCACAGCATCTAAGGTGACCATCTGCTTAGCTTGGATTGAACGATATAAAGCATCTGCGCCTTGCGTTTCAACCGCAATCAAGGGGACATCTTCCCAACCATGACGGTGCATGCCTTCCAACAAACCACAAGCTAAACCACCACCACCCACTGCAGCCACTATCGCATCAGGACGCACCCCAGCTTGTACCAATTCATCAATAATTGTAGCATGTCCGGCCCAAATCATAGGTTGATCAAACGGCGGAATATAGGCAGCATGATGGGTTTGGATATAAGTCAAAGCCGCAGCATGCGCACTGTCCCAATCTTTACCCGCCACCACTACATTGGCGCCATAAGTTTTTAATTCATCAACAAACAATTGATGACTGGTTTCAGGGATAAAAACCGTTGTGGGCATGCCCAATACCATACCGCAATAAGCAACTGAAATACCGGCATTACCGCCAGAAGACGCTACCAATTGTTCAAATCCATCCGCCGCGTAACACTGACATAAACGCCCAATCCCACGCAATTTGAACGAGGATGAGGGTTGTAACGCCTCTATTTTCAAATGCACTGATTTACCTGTGCTCAGTTGCAAGCGTCGCGAATGCAGTAAAGGGGTCACAACATGCAATGGTTGATCCGTCATCGTTTTTTTCCTTAAAGTGCGCCAATATCGATTGTTTTAATTGAGTACGTTTTTTCTCTGTCTCCTCGTAAGATCGTCACTCGAACCGTATCCCCCACTTTGGTTTCAGACAAAATATGATACAAAGCATCATAATCAGCCACTGGATGACCATTGATGGCAACAATCACATCCCCTATATGAATGCGCCCAACATAATCACGTAAAGTAGGCTGAAGATGGATCTTGTATGCTGGTGTATGCGGCAAAACTTCGGCAATCAAAACCCCGTGCGTCACACCCAACCGTTGTGCGACATTTGGCATCACTGGCAGCACACCGATACCAGCCATCACGACACGGCCATGCTGAATTAATTGATTAACGACTCTGACAATTTGATCCGCAGGAATAGCAAATCCCACGCCTGACGAAGAACCTGAGTTAGAAAAAATAACGGTATTCAAACCAATCAAACGGCCCGAACTATCTAGTAATGGCCCACCTGAGTTACCTGGATTAATAGGCGCATCCGTTTGCACCATATCTCGAATGGTCACGCCACCCACGCTTAACATTTCACGACCCAATGCTGAAATCACACCCACGGTTAAGCTATGATCGAACCCAAAAGGATTACCGATTGCAATGGCCTTTTGCCCAACCAACAGCTCATGCGTTGGCGCAATATCTAAAGGTTTAAAATCTGCTAAATACTTTAATAACACCGGAGACTGAATCTGTAATACAGCCAGATCCCAGCGCGGCTCCGCACCAATAATCTTGACTGGCACAGTTTGACCATTGATCGTAACAGCCAACGCATCTGCACCTTTAATAACATGAAAATTTGTCACAATATGTCCGGATTGATCCCAAATCAGCCCAGAACCCGTGCCGGAAGGCACCGCATGTAGCAAACGATTCGGATAAGCAGTCCTTTTCGACATACGATGCACATAGACAACCGTCGGAGATGATTTCTGAAAAATCTCTATATTATTGCGTTCATCCGGTAAGAATTTATCAAGATCGATAGCCTGCGACTGTCCTAGGCTTAGCACCAGCATCAGGGACAAAGTCAGTATAAAATATCTACGCATAATGCCTCCAATAGACCCTAAAATATATACTACCTTTAAAAATACCCCATCTTCAACTGAAATGGTATCCCACATAACAGATATGATATAATGTAGCCATACGATCACTTTTTAGGGCAACAATATGTCGCATACTGAATACGAATATGGCTTACGACGCCAGGTTAAAATGTCTGCTCAACAACAACTCAAAATAGAATTTGACCGCATCAATCAACAACTACAAAAAAACAACGCCCCCCAAAAAAAAGTAACACCTGCAGCAAGGCCTCAACTTACTTTAAAGCTGACGCCCATGAGTCAAACCTCAGATAAAAAACCTATCGAGAAAGAAATTATTTTGTGGATCTCCAAGCATTTGCGCAACACCCATTTACCCAATGGCTTAGCTTTAGCATTACAAATCATAGACCCTAGGATCAATACAGAGCGAGATCAAAAATTACAAGCAGCTCGTGATACCTTCAAGAAACGCTGGCAGGTGACACAACAGCAACTCAAACACGTCGCTGCAGAACACGAATTTGAGCACAAGCATAAGGTGAGAACTTGAGCTAGCTCTATCATTTTTGATATGAAGTTGCGTTGGACGCTTATTGTGTCCCGTTGATCTACCCTCATCCCTGGAGTATCCCCTCATAATTTTTTGATAGAAAATCGATGTAAATGTAGGGTGGACAAAGCGCAGCGTGTCCACCAGTTCGAAGAAATATTTTAAAACTCTGCTTCATTGGTGATTATT
>CAISKC010000486.1 GCA_903885895.1 uncultured Legionella sp. | reverse complement strand
CTTCTTTGTTAAAAGAAGCCAATTGAATAGTAAATACTTCATTGAATCTCATTGTTTTTTCTTCATGTTTTTGTTGCTGTTGTAATGCCACTGAAGCTGCTTGAATGTTCTCAGCTTGCGACGCTTTAGGACTTAATGGCGCTGCTTTTGCAATCTGTAAATGAACTTGCGGACCTGGTTTAGGAAGCTTCACTGACGCCACTTTCACAGAGCGCAATATAGCATTTTTCTCTACAAGCGATACGTTCGGTAAAGGTGGGCGTTTAGGTACGTGGTAAGAAGTAAATTCATCAAAATTTTTATCCGACTCACGCATCATAGCGGGCAAAATAATAATCATCAATGCTAATACTACTATCACACCAACTAGACGATGCTTAGAACGCTCATCCCATATTTTTTTCATATTAGCCATTTAACACCTCAAAGATGAAAACCCGCTTCCATCACGGTTCCAACTAACAAAAAAGACCCATAAATCAAAATCAAATCTCCAGGTTTTGCAGCTGCTATAGCAGCTTGGACTGCTTGAATAGGATCTGAATAACAAAGCGGTTGCAGCGCTGTGGTGTTGGCAAAAGCCGTCAGCAATTGTGCTTGGCTTGACGCACGTTTTCCCTTTAAACACGCAGGATACCACTGTCCAACAATAGAGCTTAATGGCTTAATTAAACCACAAATATCCTTATCTTTCAAGGCCGAAAATACAGCATGGACAGTTCCAGATGGCGGCTTCTGCTGTAAACATTGAGCTAGTGCAGTGGCTGCTTGAGGATTATGTGCCACATCATACAAAAAAGAAATAGCACCTGGAAATCTTTGTTGCCGGCCAGTTATATGGACAGTTTGCATCGATTTTATCCATGCATTTTCAGTAATGGGTAAACGTGCTCGTAAACATAAACTGCCCATAACCGCAGCAACCGCAGCATTACGGTTCAACGCGGGCAAGGGCAATACGATAGGATTTTGAAAAGCTTGCTGAATATGCAAAGCATCATCTGCAACGTGATAATGATAATCCATACCCAAACAATATAGACTAACTTCCAACGCCTGCGCTTGCGTCTTCACAGAGTTTGGCGGAGAAAAGTCAGCATAGATACATGGCTGATGCGCGCGTAAGATCCCAGCTTTCTCTTTACCAATCGCTTCTCTGTCTGTACCCAAATACTCTTGATGATCTAAATCAATAGTCGTAATAATAGCCAAATCAGCATCGATAATATTGGTAGCATCCAAGCGGCCACCTAAACCTACTTCCAAAATCAGTAAATCCAAATCAGCGTCTTGAAAATACAACAAAGCCGCCATGAAAGACATTTCAAAAAAACTAAGAGGTGTGTCTCCACGTGCGATATCAATTCTACAAAATAATCGGCAAAGCGCTTCATCCGAGATGGGATGGTCGTTAATGCAAATGCGTTCGTTAAAGCGAAATAAATGTGGAGAGGTAAACTGCCCAAACTTATATCCAGCTGCTTGATAAATGGCAGATAATGCCGCGACAGTTGACCCTTTTCCATTGGTTCCGGCCACCGTGATGACCGGTATAAACCATTTTAAAACATGCATTGCCTTAGCGACACTAGCAATATTATCCTGTCCCAATTGTATTTCGTGATGATAGCGATGTTCTAAATAATCTAGCCATTGTTCTAGGGTTTTACTCATCGTATTGATCCATTTGAACGCCTGACAATCGGAGAAAGATCAGATGAAACTCTTCTATCCTAAAGCCAACATCCCGATAATAATCAATCATCCATACCATCTGGGTGGAGATTGCGATGAGATAATTTTGCAATAAGTCGAGAAAGCATATCACGCAAATCTTTGCGCTCTACGATCATATCAATATGACCATGCTCCAAAAGAAACTCACTGCGTTGAAAACCTTCTGGCAAAGTTTGACGCACAGTTTGCTCAATCACACGTGGTCCTGCGAAACCGATCAAAGCCTTGGGCTCAGCTATAATAATGTCACCTAAACTCGCAAAACTAGCCGAAACGCCACCCATCGTCGGATCAGTTAACACAACGATAAAAGGCAGTTTAGCTTGTGCTAATTTGGCCAAAGCAGCGGAAGTTTTGGCCATCTGCATCAAAGAAAACAAACCTTCTTGCATACGTGCGCCGCCACTCGCTGTAAAACAAATATAGGCACGTCGCTCTGCTATCGCAATATTGACGGCACGAACAAACTTCTCCCCTACCGTCGCTCCCATAGAGCCACCCATAAAACCAAATTCAAACGCAGAGACTACGACAGGTTGCTGTTTCAAAGTCCCTTTCATCACCACTAGTGCTTCTTTTTCACCCGTTGCTTTCTGTGCTTGCACAATCCGGTCTTTATATTTTTTAGAATCCTTAAATTTCAAGCGATCAATCGGCTCCAAATCAGCCGCAATTTCTTCGTGAGAATTCGCATCCAAACATTGCGCCAGACGTTCACGCGCATTGATACGGTGATGAAAATTACATTTGAGACAAACCGAAAGGTTTTTTTCCAGCTCTGTGCGATACAATACTTCGCTGCATCCTAGACACTTCACCCATAAACCCTCTGGAACCCCTTTTTTCTGTGATGTTTCCGTCCGGATTCTTGACGGTAATAGATTCATCAACCAACTCATACTGACATTCCTGAACTGTTTATATTGTGCGTTAGTATACTCATTTTAACTTAAGTAGTTAAGTTATTTAAAATTCTGCCGCTAATTTTCATATCACAAAGTATTTTAATGTTTCGCGCGCAAACCGCGTAACACTGGCCTTAGAGGATAAAAATAAAAATATGCAGCCACTCATAAAATCATGTTGCATCCTATGCTTTCTGATATTTACCACTTCTGCCATGGCGACCCATCGCTATGGTGAAAAACTTTGTCAATCAGCTGACTATTTCTGTTTAAAAATTCGAGCTAATGACAATTGGGAGAATTTATTTCCAAATGACAAAGAACGCGACATCGTGAAACGTGTCAATCGCATGAATATTTCTTTGCGTTCTGGTATGACGATTGCTATCCCTAAACATTTGAACCAAATAAGTATTTATGACGTATCCCCCTTTCCGCGATTCATAGAAGTCACCGGAGAAAAGGTCATTTATATCGACCAAGCAGAATTAGCATGGGGAGCTTACAATGCTGATGGCGAGCTCGTTTGGTGGGGACCGATTTCCTCTGGTTCAGGCCACTGCCGTAGTCCTGACAACACTTGTTTAACACCATCTGGGATATTTCGTGTGATTCGCAAACAAGATATTGACTGTATTTCTACCGCCTTCCCAGTACGCGCTTCTGGTATCAATGGAGGCGCTATCATGCCTTATTGCATGCACTTTTTTAGGGGATATGCTTTGCATGGCAGTGAAGTCGTGCCAGGTTTTCGCGATAGTCACGGCTGTGTACGCTTGTTTATTGAAGATGCAAAATGGCTCAATGAAGAATTCATTATCGTACCTCGAGCGGGAGGCATCATCGGAACTCGCGTGATTGTCAACGCTGCATCAGAGCGCAAAGAATCAGCGGTTTTGGATCAAGGTAGTAGAAACAATAAAAAGATCTAAAACCTACGCCAGTAACGAAAAACTACCTCGTATCCCTTTTTGGCTTAACAAAGACTGTGTCCGCTCCATAAACTTTCTATCTGTAAAAGGTCCGACACGTACTAAATATTGACGCCCTTCATGTTTTATAAACACTGATAATGCGGAGACTTTTACGATCTGACGTTTCAATTGTTCAGCTGTACGCCTCGTTGCAAAAGCACCTGCTTGAATATAGTAACGAGACGGAGCAACATATTTTTCGTGTGCGACATTCACAGATATTGCTTCAATTTCAACCCGCGCTGTTCCTTTAGGGAAAACGCCCAATTTGGCCGCAGCCCCATAAGACAAATCAATGATCCGTCCAGAGTGGAAAGGCCCACGGTCATTCACTTTCACGATAGCAACGCGGCCATTCTCTAAATTTTTCACACGCACATAGGTCGGTAAGGGTAACGTCTTATGTGCAGCGGTTAAAGCATACATATTGTAATGTTCGCCACTAGAAGTGCGGTGACTATGAAATTTTGTGCCATACCAAGAAGCTAAGCCTCGTTGTTTATAGCCTTTCGCGCTATTCATCACCGCATAGCTATGTCCAGCAACTCGATAAGTCGCCGGATTGCCATAGCGACTCAATGGCTCAGTCTTAGGTTTGATTGCAGCAAAAAATGTAGGAATAGGACCTTTGGGCGCAGCATCCTGCACTTCACGACTTGGTCGCGCAGCTAATTTCGTTGTATGAGCCTTAGAATGCACCGTTTGACAAGCTGTTAATAACACAAGCCCCCCCAGCATACTCACGGAGCAGGCAAAGAAAACCATTTTTGTCCATTTACGGGGGAAGCAATTCTTTCTCAATGTCATCTTCCGTAACAAAAAAATTGACTATAACGAGTAAACGGTCCTGTCGTCAACTTTAATGTATGTCACCACTTACGCCCCACACTGATTTTTTAATCTCCAATTTACGCCAATATGGTAAAAATTATAACATCACAATATCAATTCTCACCAAATGATCTTGCTGTCGCGCAAAAGAGGAGTTATCCTTAGAACGATTACACCCTGTATTATTTATAATATGACCATGGAAACAAGCTACCTAGCTAGTCAGGTTGAAGAGCAAGCCCAGCATTATTGGCAAAAGAAGCAATCATTCAATGCTTCTGAAGATCTCAATAAAGAAAAATTCTATTGCTTATCTATGTTCCCCTATCCTAGCGGATCGTTACATATGGGACACGTGCGCAATTATACTTTAGGCGATGTGATTGCACG
>CAISKC010000485.1 GCA_903885895.1 uncultured Legionella sp. | reverse complement strand
TGATGGACATTTGGGATATGGACACCATTGAAGAAATGAAAACCACCATTCGAGACGGCGGCTCAATTGAAGCGTCTGGCCGTAACAAAGATGATCGGGTGATTGCTGCTGCTTTAGCGTGCGCTGCTTATGCCGAACAAGTCCAGCCTAGATTGATTGCTCAAAAGATTACCCGCAACGTGTCGCGTGTACAAGACGATTTCACCCCAGAACAATTGACAGTTGGACGCAATGTATCTGACTATCTCAAAAGGATTGGTGTTTATGGTAAATTATAGGGTATACCCCAAGTCTGAATTACGAAGAATTGTTAAAAAGTTCTTACGGGATAAGGACAGGGGTATTTCTGTCGCTTTATTTGCTGAATTGGCGGGAATCAATCAAGACCATCTACGCGATGTGTTTCTAGACGAAATCACGCCCCTTACCGAATACATCCAGCGCAGAGTGGACAAGGCTTATAAAGCATGGGTTGGCGGTGAAGTAGCCATTATGCAAAACCGAGATAACACTAAATTTGTGCAATATCGCAAGGAAGCCAAGCCCGTAATGGAACGCGGTATGGGCTTAAAACTGGAAAACGGTCAATTTAAAGTCAATTTAGGAGTCAAGCCTAAATACGATTACTCAGATTTAACACTTGACGAACAATTGAAGGGGAGATAACAATGGCAGTAGTTAACGATTATAAGTGTCCTAAACATGGATACTTCGAAAGCCGCAAGGCTCAATGTCCTATGAAGGATTGTGATGAAGAAGTTATGGTCGTATTTTTGCAAGCACCTAACCTCGTTAGTGCGAAAACTACCTTTACAGACAAAAGTACCAAGCAACTTGCCATCGAGTTCGGTATGTCAGACATCAAAACCACGCGCGAAGGCGAGCACCAACAAGGCTTCCTTACCAAAAGAAACAAGTTCACCGAAAAAGAATACGCAGACGCAGAAAAGTTCGCTACCCGTAAAAAAGGAGTTAACAAAGACAGAATCAAACCTGTGGCGCAAGAGGCAGCTCAAAAAGAATCCCGCCCAGGTGACTCGGCAATCTGGGGCGGCGGATTCCAAGGTATGAATATGCAATCCGTATTGGGTGGAATGATTAAGCCAATCAGAGATGAGCAAGTGGGCTTGACACCAGGACAAGCTGGTATTAAAACTGGTCCTGTAATTGATCCTAGCTCTACAATGAGAGACCCACAAAACTTACAGATCAAAAAATGAGAATACCTAGCGGAGAATCGAGAGAAGATTTTTATTTAGACATCATTGCAAAATGTATGGTGTCAAGAGAAGAAAGACGCGGAGACTATACGACTTTGCGATCTTTCTATCTTTTTGGTAATGATCCAGAATCCCCGCCAGCGTATTTCAACAAGATTCATCCGCATTTAGATCAGCTTACTAGCTTTTTATATTCCGCAGAAACTACCCGATTTTCAATTGCATTGGGCGCGGCGGTTAACCAAATGGAACACCGTAAGACCCCTTCATTAACCCAAGCGTTAAATGATGAGTGGCTAAACTCCAATGCCGACCAAGTATTCTCTACCGCATTAACTTGGTCATTGGTTTACAACAGTACCTTTATCAAGCTGGTGTACAACAACGGTATTCATCCTTACATGATTGAACCTTCCGCAATTGGTGTGCTGCGGGAGGACACGCCCTATACAGACAGGCAAGAGGCCATAGTTCAAACCTACTACATGACCAAATCGGAACTCTACGCCCGTCTGTATTCCCATCCTAAGAGAGATGCTATTGTTTCACGCGTCAGCACAGGAACAAAAGTATCCGAGTCAGACATCCCAGAAGCGGTCAACCGCATTGTGATGAGTCAGACCAACCCAACCATCTACGGTAATGTGAACTTAGATTTATACGGTATGAACCGTTATAAGTCCCGTGTAGCCGAAGAAACTATTGAAATGACCGAGCTTTGGGTGTGGAATGATGACACCGAGGACTATCAAGTAGTTACTATGGCCGCGCCCGATGTGATTGTGTATGACCGACCAGGCGAATCTTTATTCCTTAAAGGTGAATGTCCTTTTATTCAGATTTGTCCTAATCCTTTATACGATTACTATTGGGGTGCATCCGAGTGTCAACAATTGATCTTGCTTCAGCAGCTGCGTAACACTCGCATGACCGAGATTCTTGACCTTCTTAGCAAGCAAGTATCTCCACCAACCACTTTTAGCGGCTTCTCAGGTATCACAGACGAGAAATACTTTGCTATGCAACGTGCTGGCTCAATGATTGCTACCGATATGCCAGGAGCAAAGGTAGATCGCCTTGCGCCAGAGATGCCACCTGACTTATTTGAAGTAATCCACGAAATTGATGCGATGTTTGCCGAAGTATCGGGCATTTCCAATGTGTTGAGCGGTAAAGGAGAAGCTGGAGTCAGATCGACTGGCCATGCAAGCCAATTAGCCCGTCTTGGAAGCTCACGCGCGAAAAAACGCGCTTTAATCGTAGAAGATAGCTTGGAAAAGGTCGCTACCTTGTATTTGAAGCTCATTCAATCGTATGACCCGACGCATTTTAACGACACAGAAGATATGCCGTTTATTGCCGAACAATTTACTAAAGATTACGTGGTAAAAGTAGATGCTCACTCTAACAGCCCAATTTTTACAGAAGATTTGAAACAATTGGCATTTAATTTATTTAAAGCAAAAGCCATTGATGCAGAATCTTTGCTTGACTTAACAGAACCACCGATGAAACAATTATTGAAAGATAAATTAAAGCAACGGGAAAAGCAGCAAGCATCGCAACCGCAAGCTGCGCCTGAGGCTAAACCGAAAAAAGAACCGAAAGGCGAATAATGGCAAACAAAGAAAAAAAAGAAGAAAAAAAACCTCAAAAATATACTGGTCCTCGAAAATATCGTGGTGAAGGTAAGAAAAGAGGAAGAATAACTTAATGGCAACAGGTAATGTACAGCCCAAAGCTGACCAACCCAGAGTTACTACCGAAAATTTAAAACGGAGTGACACAAGCCCTAATTTGCAATATCGTACTCAAGGTATAAAAAGTTTTGACAGAAGTTCAAAAACGCGTAATTATGGTCGTACAGTTAGGGGATAGTTCACTTAGGAGATTTAAATGCGCAAGTCACATAAAAAATCACGCAAGTCACGGAGATAAATTTTCTCGTTCCTTCACACGATGAGGAAAAGGGTTATGGCTGCCTTACCCTATAAATAGGTGGCCGCCTGCGTATAGGAGATTTAAATGCGTAAAGGTCGTAAAGGTCGTAAAGGTCGCAAGTAATCCGCAAGGATTCTAGCGATTGACCGCTAAACCTCCCTACGGGGGGAGGGAATAGAAAATAATACCCCCCACTTGACAATTGTTGGATTAGTATTACGATAAGCAGTAACTTGATAGGGAAATACTATGGGCGTGCCGTCAGATCAGTTAATGTCGTTGATGAAATCTCAAAGAGATGGTGCTACACCTATGGGAACACCTCCCGCACCGGATAGTGATGCGCCTCAAGGGATGAGTGGCAGTTCAGCACCCCCAATGGGATCGCCAATGTCCACACCAGAACCCAAAATGGGTAATCGTGAAGCCTC
>CAISKC010000484.1 GCA_903885895.1 uncultured Legionella sp. | reverse complement strand
GTTTTTCAAGAACGCGCCAAATCAGTAAAAGGTGCTTTAAGCGTTTTTAGGAGAAATACAGATATTGGATCAATTCAGTTAGATTTTCACACATATACGCACCAAGGTGCTAATCAAGTTCAATGGCAAGTTGGTAACAATTATTACCCAACTCAACCAATCACAGTCAATATGAATGGTGTTGAGTTATATGATCAAGCACTACGTTGGTGTTCAGCAAGTCAAAAACATACAGTGCCATTACGTTTAAATGATTTTTATTCTCAATCAACTAGATATTCTATCACACATCCTCTTGTTAACATTTGTGAACATGTTGCTTTTGGAAATTCTGGCAATTACTTTTTCTTACCCTTGATCCTTGATAAAACTCCTAATCAAATTGCTGGCTACAACACAGTAGATGATGTTGTGGATATTCGCTTAAATATTACTTTTAATCCTTACTTTTGGGGTAAAGGATATAAATCAACAACTGCCACTGGGACTGCTGTTGCTTTTTTACCTTCATTTATTTATGGGGAGGCAGCCTTTGCGGGTGCATTAACTGGCACCGTTATTGAAAGCGAACTCGGTCGATCAAATGGATCAAATGCTGTAACCAATATGTATTCATTCGGAATCACTGCTCTTGGTAACCCCATTACTGCTGGTCCTTACGCTTTAAATACTACCACATCTCTTCCTATAATAGCTTTTGGTCCTGATCCAACGTCATTGCGGGTAGACACATTTTGTGAAGTAGATCAAATTTTCGAACTTCAAGCTCCTTTACAAGCTGTCATTAAAAGATAATAAAAACAATTTTTCTTTTATCATTTTTTTATTTATTATGATTAATCCCTACAGACATAAACGATTAGATGTTACTGATACTGTTAATTTTTTTAATAAGAAATGTATTTTTCACAGTACACTACCATATCAAGAAAATCCTATAAAATCATGGATACTCACGCCTCCTATTCAGTGTTCTTTTTTTAGAGTGAAAAGTATCCAGATGCCTGTAAGTTTTGAATATGATATGAGTGATACGAATATTACATTATATTTTATGATATCTAGTAGATCTCTACTTGGATATAATTTTAAATCGTTTAAAATCACATTTCCTCTTTTAGAAAAATTAAACCTAAAAGAAAATTTCGGCATTTATTTGACAAGACAGTTCAACAATTTTATTACAAACAATGTAGTTAGTTATGCTCCGCCGATCTATCGTATAGCCTATCAAGAAAGCGCTGTGTCTAATTCACCAGCCTACAGATCTTTTACTGATGTTGTGTGGACAGATGCGACTGTAGAGATTGAAAGAAAAGCTGCAGCTCGAGGCAGTGTTGATCCTAGTACATTACCTCATATTATTTTTACAATTCACCCCAATGGAAGAACTTTTGATATTCAATGTCGTTTATTTCACCAGTTTTGGAATGTAGCAACAAACCCTGATAATCCAAACGTAACAATTTCAATGCAATATGTTAATATGGGATGGCAAGTATCAACAACCAATCCAAGGCCAATAACATATGCATGCACGCTATTTGGTTTTGCACTCTATGTAGAAAAAGGAGCTAGTATTTATGTGGCAGGATATCTACCTCCAATTATTTTTAACAAAAGCAATCC
>CAISKC010000483.1 GCA_903885895.1 uncultured Legionella sp. | reverse complement strand
GTCATGACGATGACATCATACGGTGCTTGAGCGACCCATCCATTGTGTCCATCACTTGTGACAAATTCAATATTTTTTCGTCCGTGAGAGATGCATAGTTTTTTAGCTTGATTGGTGAATTCTGCAAAGCAATCTACAGATATCACTTGTTTAGCAAGATGACTCAGCAAATTAGTAAAAAAACCACTGCCAGTACCAATCTCTAAGACGGTTTCATGGCCTTGTAATTTGAGTGATTGTAAGATCAACGCCTCTTCGAGAGGCGTAAGCATGCGCTGTTCATATGCAAGAGGGATTTGCATATCCGAGTAGGCAAATGCGCGGTACGCAGTCGGTATAAAATCACTGCGTGCAATGTTTTGATATAAATCTAAAACATGGTCATCCATAACATTGCCAGTGCGTAATTGTTGTTTAATCATATTGGTTTGTGCTAAAATTTTATTCATTTTAAACCAGAAGAAACGAGACTTGCTGCTATTCTAGCAAGAATTCATGAATTTCATAGTAGTGGCCGTGCAACTTTTTTAGTGGGCAGGTTACGCTTCGTCCGCCGGAAGTAGAGCATGGCGTCATACTCAGGAATTTGTTATACTTCGCGCGGCCAAATAATATAACGATAAAGAGTGAGTATGGCACAATATATTTTTACCATGAACCGTGTATCGAAAACAGTCGATAATCAACGCGTGATTTTAAAGAACATTTCCCTCAGTTTTTTGCCTGGTGCAAAAATTGGGGTATTGGGATTAAACGGCTCCGGAAAATCAACATTATTGCGGATTATGGCGGGTGTTGATCAACAGCATGATGGAGAAGCTCGTGCTCAGCCTGGCACTCGGATTGGCTACTTAGCCCAAGAACCGATTGTCGATTTAACAAAAACAGTTCGCGAAATAGTGGAAGAAGCTGTACAGGACATGAAAGCCAATTTAGTCCGATTTGATGAGATTAGCTATCGTTTCGCTGAGCCGATGACTGACGATGAGATGACCGAACTCTTAAGTGAACAAGGTGAATTACAGCATGCTATTGAAGCAGGCGGTGGCTGGGATCTTGATCGTAAATTAGACGTTGCAGCGCGAGCACTTCGATTGCCAGATTGGGATGCCGAGATGAGTGTGCTGTCAGGCGGAGAGCGGCGACGTGTTGCTTTATGCCGCTTGTTACTGTCTAACCCAGATATGTTGTTGTTGGATGAGCCCACAAATCACTTGGATGCAGAAAGTGTGGGTTGGTTAGAAAAGTATTTAGAAGATTTTCCTGGCACGGTTGTGGCTGTTACGCATGATCGGTATTTTCTTGATAATGCTGCTGAGTGGATTTTGGAATTGGATCGTGGTGAGGGCATTCCTTATCAAGGTAATTATACTTCTTGGTTAGAACAAAAAGAGGCGCGGTTATCTCAAGAGCAAAAACAAGAAGCTTCGCATGCACGGATTTTAAAAGCAGAATTAGAATGGGTACGCACTGCGCCCAAAGGTCGCCATGCGAAATCGAAAGCCCGGTTGTCGCGTTTTGAAGAAATGAACTCAAAAGAGTTTCAAAAACGTAACGAAACGAATGAAATTTATATTCCACCTGGTGAACGCTTAGGTGATTTGGTCATAGAAGGTAAAGATCTTGCAAAAAAATATGGATCTAAGCAGCTGTTTGAAGGATTAAATTTTAGCTTACCTAAAGGCGGTGTATTGGGCATCATTGGTCCGAATGGTGCTGGGAAATCTACATTTCTAAGACTATTAATGCAAAAAGAAATGCCGGATGCTGGAACGGTTCGCATTGGTGAAACAGTACAATTGGCGTATGTCGACCAAATGCGAGATCATTTGAATGATCACCATACTGTCTGGGAAGAGATTTCTGATAAACATGATGTGATTCAAGTCGGCTCTTTCCAAATGCCGTCTAGAGCTTATGTAGGACGCTTTAATTTTAAAGGCCAAGACCAACAGAAAAAAATGAGTCAATTGTCTGGGGGTGAGCGTAATCGAGTGCATTTGGCTAAATTGCTAAAACGCGGTGCCAATGTTTTGTTACTCGATGAACCCAGCAATGATTTGGATGTGGAAACGCTACGTGCTTTAGAAGAAGCTATTTTGAATTTCCCTGGTTCGGCAGTGGTGATTTCGCATGATCGCTGGTTTTTAGATAGAGTTTGTACCCATTTGATGGCATTTGAAGGGGATGGTCGTGTGGTATTTATAGAAGGGAATTATACCGATTATGAAACGGAACGGCTCAAAACAATGGGCGATCAAACGAAAGGTGCTCAAAAGAAATTTCGCCGTTTAGAGGATTAACAATGATACAGAAAAAATATTTTTTACTACTTCTTGCTATGGCTGCATCGTTAGTAGGATGTGTGGAATTTGATGAGTCAACTTATATTACAGATGATGAAGGCAAAGTGCATCACTCGGCTTATTATACTTTAGATAGACGCGGTCGCTCTGATTTCCCTAGACAGATTCATGCTACTGGGCAGAAGTTATTTGTGTTTGACCCGAAAGTGGCTGCTTGGGCGGCTTATGATGCACAGGGTACACGTGTTATGACCGGTGCTGCTTCTGGTGGAAAAAATTTATGTGATGAGGATGGTAAATCATGTCGTACGGTGACGGGTACATTCAAGGTTTATAATAAACGCGGTTTAAATTGTAAATCAGGTGAGTATCCAGTCGAAACGAATGGTGGTACTAAAATGCCTTACTGTATGTATTTTTTCCAGGGATATACGATTCACGCTGGTTATGAAGTGCCTAACTATAATGCTAGTCACGGCTGTGTTCGTGTATTGCCGTCTGCGGCCAAATGGTTGAATGAAAACTTTATTACGCTTGGTACCAAAGTAATAGTGTTATCTTATATTGATGAGAATGGTGATGGAGGCTGGTTGCAACAGCAGTCTCAAGGACACGCATCTAATTTGGCAAGGTAGCCACGAAAAGCGTTTAAATATTATTATGCCAAGAGCAAAAGAAATCAAAGCAATTCTTCAACGGTTTCCAACGGAAGGCTATAAGCAGTTTTCTTATCAAACACGACCTTTTTTTACCGTCACCATGGCGGCATTTTTACTTGGATTAGGTTGGTTTCATATTGTAAACCTTGCTTTGATCTATTGGATTTTGGCGGCATTTGTGCTGGACAATGTCGCGTTAACGCCTATTATGAGCGCCTTGCGTGCTATCAATCACATATACTATGGTCGAAAATTATTAAAATCTAAAGTGATCCTAGCTGCGGTTGTCATCGCACTGGTTTTGGGTGCCGTCTTAGGTTATTTTGTGATGGCGCCTTTGCTTTCAAAGTTTTTGCTTGATTATATTGCATTGACGGGGTGTTCACCATTTCTGATATCGATGGGTGCTATGCTAGGTGGATATATTTCTCATGCGACGCATAAAATCCCCTTATTTTGGGGGATATTTCTTGGGAGCTGTGTCGCTTCCGTTATTTTTATTCCAATACCGATTATGGTTGAGGTCGTCTATTTTTCAGCGATTGCCGTGGCTTTTTTAACGACAGTTGCGACTAAGCAAGCATTACGATTGTATTTTAAGAAGTACTATGGTCATACCAACGCAGATGGTTACGACTTGGCACGTCCTGTGCGTGAGCAAGAGGATTTTGCCAAAGCTCAGGCAGAGAAATTTAATGTTAGCCTCAAGCAATTTTATGCTCTGACAGAACATTGCCAGAAAAAAATTACTGCGGTAAAACAGGATGCGACAATGTGGGAAGAGTATATGAATACTCGGATCCATACTACCAATTCATATAAAGATATTTATCATGGGCTTATGAACCCAAGGTTAACCCCTGAAAGTATTGCAGAGGTTAAACATATGATTGAATACAGCAATTTACCGCCAGAGTTGAATACGGTAGAAAATAGGAAAGTTGTAACGATTGCGTTACGCACAGGGACTTTTTTCAATCCCAATTTAGAGCAGCGAACCATGGTTCACCGCTTCAATATTTCTGATAGCGGTGGACTGGATCCTAATTTTCTGACGGCGTTTCGGAAGTAGTCACCGTTGCGATTAGCTGAATAATGCCCAACTCGTTCGCTGTCTTTTTTGTTACAACCATCATTACGGCCAAAGACTGGGTGAATTTTTCTTGTTCGTTTTGGTAAACAACTTCTATAGGCACGATAATTTGCCATTGGTCTTTTTTAATGGGACTGACAATTGCTTTTCCAGATACTTGACTACTGACAACGAGTTGTTGCGTTTTGATGATGGAGATGTTTCCAGATTGTTGCAATGCTTCGTTAAATCCGCTCCAACCCAACGTTGTAAAACAAGCTTTTAATTTTTCTAATTGATGATCGAGTTGGTCGAAACTATATTCAAAAGCTTTGACAGCGGCATATTGCCCCCAAATCGACAAATTCTGTTCAGAGATAGCGGTACCACCTGGTATTGCGTGTAAACAATCAATGGGGCCTGCTAGCACGGGCTCAGTTGTTGTTGAAGGAGCAGGGTTGGCAGTGCCTGTCGTAGAAACAGAGGTTGTTGTAGAAACTGTAGCAGTTGCAGGGGCTGGGTTTGTTGCTGAAACAGGCGGTGCAGTGGTTGTAGGCGCAGCATTTGTTGTTGAAACGGTGGTTGTTTTAGAAACTGTAGCAGTTGTAGGGGATGCACTTGTTGTTGAAACAGGCGATGCGGCAGTTGAAGGAGCGGCATTTGTTGTTGAAACAGAGGTTGTTTTAGAAACTGTAGCAGTTGTAGGGGCTGTACTGGTTGTCGAAACAGTCGTTGTTTTAGAAACTGTAGTAGTTGTTGGAGCCGTAGTGGCTGTCTTTTGAGACGAAGCAGCTTTTTTAGCTTCAGCAGCTTTCTTAGCCTCAGCTATTTTTTGCTGTGCAGCAGCTGCTTTTTGGTCTGCTGCAGCTTTTTTAGCTTCAGCAGCTTTCTTGGCCTCAGCTATTTTTTGCTGTGCAGCAGCAGCTTTTTGATCCGCTACAGCTTTTTGAGCATCAGCTCTTTTTTGTTGCGCAGCGGCTTTTTTATCTTCAGCTGCTTTTTGGGCATCAGCTCTTTTTTGTTGCGCAGCGGCTTTTTTATCTTCAGCTGCTTTTTGGGCATCAGCT
>CAISKC010000482.1 GCA_903885895.1 uncultured Legionella sp. | reverse complement strand
GCCGACTTCTGATGACAAACAGGTTTTAATCTGGGAATGAACAACCATGGATTTTGTATCAACGTGCCAGTAAATCATGATTCCGCGTTCTTTATAACGAGGGTGCCACTCACTCATGAGATTCTGATCCCAACTGCTGACCAGTGTAGAGTCACAGGCACAACCCGTGGTTGCTTCACCCCAAACAGCAGGATCTCGAATAGCTATTATTTCATTAACAACATCAACAATGGCGGCTTTAACTCCCTCTTCATTGATATAGCGCCGCTTCACATAATTCAAATCTGAATGTCTTGCGTCATCATTGGCTGCACTGATTCGTTTTAACCCTGTGTTACTTCCTAACGCATACAAACAAAGAAGGAGTCTTTTTTGCAATAGTTCGCCATCTAAAATTTCTCGATTGCCTACGGAGTGGAATTGCTTGGTGAAGTCAATGCGAAAATCAGCTTCCTTTAAAATATCGATTAAATTGATGGTTGACCAACGACGATTAATTTCTCGCTGCAATGCATCAATAAAAGGAGCTGGCGGTTGTGCCTTTAATGGCGTTACTTTGATGTGACCGCCATTTTTATCCATGATTTTAACTTTTTTGTTATGCAAAATAGTGTCGTTGAGATTTTGTAAATTAAGGTGTAGCTTGTTCTTCAGTTGTTTAACAAAATCAGCACCATGAAGCGGTAATCCCAGCTGTAAGTATCGAGCTTCACGAGACGTTTCCCAATCAGCCGGTAAATCATCATCTGGATTACGATAGCGATAGGCACCCTCAATCCAGATTAATTTACAACGCAATTTTTCTCGTAAACTTTCAAGAACGGCGACTTCATAATTAAATCGGTGAATTTTGATGGGACTTGCCAGTTTTTCAGTATCATCCGCGCTAATTCCATTATCTTTAATAGCAGCATCCGTTGCAGTAGTAACCGGCATATCATTGGTTTCAAAAACCATTGATTTCCATGATGCAGGAATGACATTGCCTATAGGGACAGGCGCTACATCAGGGTAATAGGTATCAGTCGAATCTTGATGTTTTTTAATAAACGCGATCGCATCCAGTAAATCATGCCCCTCTGGACTATTGGTTTTGAAAGTGAATGCATTTAATAGTTGTAGAAGGATCTTTCGATGGGCATGTGAATACAGTGAATGCACTTTAAGGTTAACTTGGTTCTGATACCACCTGTTGCCCTTGTTTTTAAGCTCTAATACCAGTTTTTTTAAAGTCTCCTGATTAACTACAGGATAGATTTCATCCTCAATGACACCTTTAGGGTTCTCAAGAGCCGCCTCAGCAATTAAATATAAAATATCAAACTTACCATTAACTTTTTTGACATCAGTGATGATTTTTTTATTAACATGAACCTCGGCTGACGATTTCATGTTGTGGATTAATTTAATAAATAAATCAGCTACATCGTCGGTTAATAACTGTGAGCGGATGTAGATAAAGCACGCCATGGTGGCCGCGCGTGCATCAGGAACAAACTCAAGAACGTTGCTGGGTGAGGCTGCCATGATTCGTTGGTAATATATTTTGAGCAGTTTTCTTGGGGTGTTATCAAATAATGATGACGGGATTGGTATGCTGCGAATAAAGTTTAATT
>CAISKC010000481.1 GCA_903885895.1 uncultured Legionella sp. | reverse complement strand
GGCAAGTTTTGCAACATAAAGCAATTCATCACTGATAAGATTTTGATACTCATATGCACGCATCAAGCTCCTATGGCAACGCAGCAATACATAAACCAAGTTTTCTTGGCTTAGCTCTGAAGGTTTATGGTCGTCACTCATTTTGCAGCCCTCAAAATTTGTTTCATTTGAGCCAAATAAGATTGTGCCAATTTACGATTTGGCTGCTTCATCAGCATTAGATTCTCTTTGACTTCTGGTAATGCATGCCCTTGTTTCAACAGGTCGCAAACCTCTTCATAAACACACTCAAATATTTGATAGGCTTCTCTTTCATTTCTGATTTCAAGAAAATCATCTGGTAGCTTTGAGCTGATGTAACGAATAACCGGATGACTCCATTGTTCATTTGAAAAATATGCTTGATTTTTAATCTCACGATAGGCGTTACTTGCCTTGGGTAGCTTCAAATCCTCATAAAAACCCTTACACAAAGCTTTGAATTCCAAACAATTAGGAGGAAATTCTGCGTACTTTGCGTTATTAGTTAAGTCTCTCAATCTTTTCACTCCGCTTTTTAGTGCAAATGGTGTTAAGTCTTTCAAAGTTTCATACCACGTACCGTTATCCTGTGTTCCAAATCTACTAATAAATAGCTGTCCGTATATTTGTGACATTTGTATCCAAAGCCAAGCTAGGGATTTCTTCGGCAACAAACCATCCAAGGACATCGTCGTATCGTTCACCGTCTGGTGATACTGCATCCCTATTTGCATTGATGACATCTTGGAGAGTTGGTTTTGATTTATTCTGTTTATTGGGATAACGCCCATGACTTTCTCCTTGTGATGAATGTGAGTGTGTGTTGCGCTTCAAATCTTGCTCTAACCATTTCAAAAAAATTGGGTTGTAATCGGCCCAGGCGCTGCCTCTGGCCTTGTTGTAATCGATAAAATTTTTGATTTGAGTAAAACAGGTCACTGAGGAAAACCCTTTCGCCAATGCTGAAGCGATAGTTTTATCGCTCGGATAAAAATCATCCGAAATCGAAAATCTTGTGTGTGTTGTGTGTTGTTGTTTTTTATTTATATTAAAAATATTATTATTCTTTGCAGACTCAGTGACTATGTATGGCTCTGTGTACACTTCTGTGTATTCATCCGTGTTTAATTGGTTCTCTAAAACAGGGTTTTGAGCATTGATATCAAGGTTTTTTGATGTGTAAAGATCTGTGCTCTCATCTGTGTACAGATCTGTGTTTTCAACATCAAAATAAGAGGAGTATATTTTGGGAAGAGTCGGAAATTTAATTTTAAGGCTTTGTCCTTCGCTTATTATTTGAAACGATTTCGTGCAACATTGCTCTATTGTACGAAAATAACTTCTAATGGTTTGCTTTTGAGGAACCCCTGCATTTCGTCGCCCTGGTGCGGTATTAATGACTAATAAATTTGCTATATCATTATAAGTGATTGATTCAATAATTCCTGTCATTGGATTTACTAAAGAAATTAAGGATTTAATCAAAGTAGCGTGCGGATACGGTAGTCCCTGAAACTGAAGTTCGAGCTCTATCCTTGCTTTATTGTATTTTTCAATCCCTGAAAAAGGTTCTATTAATTTATTTAACATTATTGCCTCTATCCATGTCCTAGAGACAATAACTACCGTTTTATTCTAATGCGTATGTGGTAGAATATTTAAGGCAGTTATTGCCACATAGCTGGGAGTTTGCCATCGCCAAATAGTTGACTCTCAGCTAGCCGTTGTTATTTGTTATATTTTTCTAAGTCTTTACTCACTACTAATCACACATATTAAAAATGTGTTACACTTTAAAGTGTAATCAAAGGTTAACACTCTAGATTGTAACAGTCAAGTAAGTTACACTTTAAAGTGTAATTTTAGTTTTCGATATAACATTAATTAGGTACTAATGACTAAACTTGGCCAAAATTTAAAAAATTTATTAAATCAAACAAAGCTTACTGAAAGTGAATTGGCACGTCGGATCGGAGTGACTCAGCAAGTAATTAACAGAATTGTATCTGGCAAAAACACCAATCCGAAGTTAGATACACTGAGCCAAATTGCAAGTTATTTTATGGTGTCTATTAGTCAATTGGTAGGAGATGAATCAATCATATTTGAAGATGTTAAATTAAATTCGAATCACATGGGCTGGAATAACATCCCCTTCCTAAACAACGAAGAGATAAATTCAAAACATGATGTCAAAACACTCTTAACTCAAGTTAATACCACACTGCCAACAGATATCATGTCATCGGGTGAGTTGTTTGCCTTAAATATGGATGATGATTCTATGGAGCCCAAATTCCCTGTTAATAGTATCCTTATTTTCAACATTGAAAAACAACCTATAAACGGGGACTTTGTGTTACTCGAATATAAAAATCCAAAAGACATTAAATTCAGACAATTGTTTATTAAACAAAACAAACCAAATATTCGTTGCATTAACCCATCACATGACGATTATCGCTTAAAACAACTGGATGATTCTTGCAAAATTATTGGGGTACTCGTCCAATCCAGAATATATTTCGAAAATGATATTATTTAATGTGATTGATTTTTTCTTCTTTTTTTAGAACAAAAGCCAAGAAATTAGCAGGCCAAACTGCAATAAAGCCATAGATTAACTTAAAAATCAGAGCGCTGAGCATTACTGTCATGACTTTCATTGTGGGCATCATTCCAAAAAAAGTTATCAACCCAGCAATAAAGGTCGCCACTCCTTCGCTAATACTTGTTGCAAGCAAGCTCCTAAACCAAAAGAATTGCCCATTCATTTTATGTTTCCATTTCTCGAAAATATGAACATTCAACAATGAACTGATTAAGTATCCGGTTACACCTGCATTAGTAAATCTAAATACATGGCCAAGAACTTGATTATACGCTCCTGTATTATCCCAATAATCAGGTGCGGGTAAATAATTAACACCCATTAAAAGCATCGCAAACAAATAACCACAAAAAATAGATTCCCAGATTAACTTTTTAGCAAGGCGAGCGCCGTAGACTTCCGTATATACATTTGCCAAAAAAAATGAAAAAGTATAAATCAGTGTTGATCCAGGCTCTGGTACAAATCCAATTTCAACTATTCGGTACGCTACAACAGTAGCCGCAAGAAGTAGCGTCATATATACCATTGCTACGATGCGAATATATTTGTAATGATTGCTTACACTTATATTGTTGTTGTTACTCAATAAAATTCTATTTTGTATTTTATCAATCATTTTTTGTCGTCTCTATGTTTGGGCATTATTATTCAAAGTCTTCTGCTACTTGTTCCTGTATAGCTGTAACTATTATATTTTGGGTATCTGCTCGATTGAATTGATTCAAAAGCTGTGCATTTGAATACAGTTCATGCGCTGTTTGTTTACGCTCTCCTTGCTCACCCATTTTTTTTGTTATGAAAATAGTTTTTCCATTATCAAATTCTTGGCCACATATAGTATGTGTATGATTTTCTATAATTACGTTTTTTTCCTTTTGAAGCGCAAAAAAAGTAATCGTTCTAGAATCAATGGATGAAAACTCTCTAAGCATTTTATCGCTTAAGACTAATTCTTCTGGCGAAAACGAAACAACACTAGACTTCACCGCGCTAATCTTTACAAATAAAACAACATCGTCATTATCTTTTAACTCTAGGTTAACAATTTTACATCGATATTTTTTTTCATCTTTATTAAAGTCATTATATGCATTAGACAGGTAGTTACGTAACCTCTCACCTATTGGTTTGTTTTTACTCATTTAATCATGCGTCCTAATATTCGTCAAAAAACCTTTGAATTTCTAACTTATCATCAGTTTTAGTTAGCGCCAATGCCAACAAAATCACTGCTTTTTGAGGATTCAAAGAACCTCCGGCAACCATACCAAACTTATCATCAAGTTTTGGATCTCTATGCACTATTCCCTGTCCAGATCTAGAACATCTAACAATAATAACTCCTTGTTTACTTGCCTCAACCAGAGACTCTGTAACTTCTATTGTTTGATATCCTTTCCCCATTCCTGCGCTTACAATTCCTTTAAAATTACTTTTTAATGCGGCATTAACAAAAATAGAGCTCATTCCGCAATGGCCATATATTATACATGCGCTGGGTAATTTTTGTATATCTACAATATTAAATGCACTCAAATAAGTGTGTTTATATAAGGTTTGATGATGCATATGAATATTAGAACCTTGGATATAACCTAAAACACCTAAGTTACTATTAGAAAAATCACTAATAATTGAAGGATTTATTTTACTTGCTTCTCTCGCGTGAACGATAGAATCATTAAAAGTTAATAGAACACCCTGTCCAATAGCTTTATTACTAGCTGCTAGAAGAATTGCATTATATAAATTTTTACTCCCATCATGATCCATTGAGTTATTAGGCCTAAAAGAACCAGTAAATACAATGGGTTTCTGCGTATTTATTACCAGATTAATGAAATAGGCTACCTCTTCTATGCTGTTAGTTCCTTGTGTAACAACCACCCCATTAACTTCATCATCTTGAACTAATTCATGTATTTTATTAGCAGTTACTAATAAATCATCATGGCTGATATCTTGGCTCTTTTTTTGAAATAATTGCTCCGACCTTAGTGTTATTTCTTTGTTATTAATTGGCAATGAACTGATTAGTGATTCAATATTTATTGAGGCGCTATCATAATATTCATCAGCGGAGCTATTAGCTACTGAGCCAATAGTGCCCCCAAGTGCGCAAATATGTATTTTTTTTATATTCACTATGTAATCCAGTCCGGTAATTTATGAGATTTCGACTTTTATTTTTTTAACCAATGATTTATATAAATATTCTCGCTACTGTAACAGCTTCCTGCAATCGCCGCATCGAAAAATCAAAGTAAGAAACGTGACCGAAATAATCTCTCATTTACGATCACGTTCCCAAGTAAGCTCAAGACATACAACTATCTTTTTTTAAGCCCATAAACAACGCCAATGTTGTTCAATTCTTCAGATAAACATGAATTAAGACTATATTTTACCCAACCTCCTCTGCCAATTTTTTGTTCTGCTCTAATGATATATCCAGTACTAGCTAATCTGAATAAGGTGTTTTTTAAAGATTTTTTATTCACTCCAGCCAAAATAGATATTTCATCTAAAGTTAATTCTTTAGTTGTATACAAATCATTAAGCTGGATGCATTTATAAAATGCAACAATCACATCTCTTTGAATCCCACCCAATTTTGAAAATTTAATCACTTGATCCAATTCTATTTTATCAGTCTTTCTGTGAACCGTTTGTGAACCATTGTTTTGTTCATGATTGAACGACGAGATTCCTTGTTTCTCTTGATGCCTCGATGTCAACTCTTCAGCGTCTGTGAACCGTTTGTGAACCGTTTGTGAACCGTTATTTTCGCTTGAATCGGCAGGGTATACTCCTGTTTTATCAGTCTTTATATGAACCGTTTGTAAAGCATTATCAAGGTTTTCAAAAAAAGGTGACTTCAGTTGCTTCGATTTTATATCTTTATTTGGCAACTGCCTTTCTTGCGCGTAAACTTCAAAAGCTCCCTTTTTAATAGCCATTATATGATCTCGTTTTCACTGGTTAAGACTATATCTACAAATTTGGCCGAAGTTCCATTTACTTTCGCCCACTCTTCACTGATTAAGTGATAGTACTCTTCAGCCGAAGACGAACCAGGTGCATACTCAATAATAGTTTGGCGCGACATTAACGCTTCTTCCCATTTCACTGATTTTCGAATAGGGGTGGCAATCATATAATCGATATATCTGCTGAGATACGTTGCATTGATTTGTTGGCTCAATGAGTTCCTTTCAAGGGCTGTGCTGAACATAATTAATGACTGGTTGGTTAGTTTCATGACATCCTGAAAGTCCCAAATATTTTGCATATTTGTCGCAGAGGCATTATATGCCAACAGGTTGCATCCAAGTGGCATAATTATAGAAGATGAGCTCATGATTGCATTTTCAACCAAGTGATTCCATGTTGGACTGTTATCGAAGATAATAACTTCGTAATCACTTAATTTTGGAATCAATTTATCTAAAAAAATATATTCTCGACGTTTTTCATGAGACATCCACTTATTTAGTTTAACTAATTCATGATTCTCTGGAATAAAATCCATGGTTGGCAAAGATGTAGGATGAATTATTTCTTTAAGCTCAGTGTTTTCAGCAAAAAAATGATATAAACCTTTTCCTTGCTTAAAATCATCTAATCTAATTAG
>CAISKC010000480.1 GCA_903885895.1 uncultured Legionella sp. | reverse complement strand
TCGTTACGAACCTGCGCCATATATCTGCGCTTTTACTCCCCTGTCAACAAATGTTGGTTGCGGATCAATAGTAGTGCCAATATCCGCATGTTCACACTGAAATATTGTTGTATTAAATTTTTTTAATTTATTATTCTGTACCGCCATGAAATCGAAGGGTACGCTCTCGCCAACGTAGTTAATGATCTTACGTTTCCACTCGATTTCTGTCGCACCAGGTAATTTTTGAACACTCCAGTGTAAATGTCTATGCCCCGCATTACCTGTCCATCCTTCGAGTCCAATGGCTTGCCCTTGATGCACGAAAGATCCATCCTTCACAAGGACGCGATCAAGATGAGCATAAAAAGTATAGTATCCATTCCCATGGTATACCTTAACCCAATTACCAAAACCATCGCCGCAAGGTGATGTTTGTGATTGAGCTGCAGAGCCTTTCGGTTCAGTACAGTGTGTTTGTGAGATATAAGCAATGCCACCTGCTGATGCATAAATTGTTGCATTAGGTTCATTATAAGGTGTTGCTAAATCAAGTGCCCAATATGCATTAGGCCAAGAATGAGTCCCAACACCAGAGGCATGAGTACAAAATACCTTGGCATTTGCAGAAAATGGTAGTTTTATATCAGCAACTGGAGATTTTTTCGGTATAGGCACACAAGTCACGTTAAGTATTGAGGTCCATAAAAAAGGAGAATTCATGCATACGGTCCCTGTTTTACATTGAGTAAAACATTTAGGCTGATGTTGTGCATTGTCTAACTTGGGTAATAAAAAATACAAAATAATGAAGCCGGTAAAAATAATTGCGACAAAAATATATTTGACGACTTTTAATTTCATCTAAATCTCACCATCATTTTCTCGATAATGATACTCAACGCAATATTCCTCGTTTTGTTCCGGTGGAACAAAATATTGAGTTATCACATCAAACTCTTGGTCAGTTATTATCTTTGATCCTTTGGGTAAATTAAGATTACGTTTTTTAAACTGTGCCCTACATAAATCATCGGATGCAACGATGTAATGCAGTACATGCGCCACTTGAGCTCTCTCGAAAATTGATTTCACCCAATCTCTATCCGCCGGTCTGTTGCCAGAAAAATCAAAAACCACGGATACGCCATGTTGTAATAATTCAATAGCATGGTCCGCAATAATTGTTCTAACTCGTTTTGAGTACAGCAAATAATCTTCAAACGTTTTGATTGCATCAGGGAATAATTGGCTTAGCCAGATATCTTCACTAATAAAAATTGCATTTTGTTGATCTGCAATCTCTTTAGCAAGCGTTGTTTTACCTGAACCTAATTTCCCACAAATAAAATGAAGAGTAGCCTTGTTTTTGCTCATTTTGACAAACCTGTTTAACGCTAATGATTTTAAAGTATGCTTGAACTTTACTGCTCAAACAATACCAAGCATTTGCAATGCCATGCGTGCGCATTCTTCATCTTGTTTTCCAGTGCCGCCGCCAATACCGATACCACCAATTAATTTATCTTGATAAAGAATAGGGAGTCCGCCTGCAATGAGCATTAATTTTTCATCTTGTAGGCTAGTAAGAGGGACCTCGTTTTCATTAAGGTATGCTAAAAATTCACGTGTATTTAAACCACTTCTAGCTGCGGTGTAAGCTTTGCCTTGGGCAGTGCTTATACCAATTAAACAACAGTCATCCATTCTAGCAAAAACAATTAAGTTACCTACTGAATCAACAATGGCAACACAGATAGATAAGTTTAACGTTCTGGCATGATCAATGGCTGCTTGAATTAATTTGGTAGCCCATTCATAAGTAATAAAACTTTTTTCTATCGTCAACGGCATGATTGGTCTCTTCTAAATCGATTAATCGAGCTCATATGGTTTTTTTCATAAGATAACAGGTCAGGCCATATTTCCATTTTGGAATGGAGACAACTGTCTCAAACCCTTGATGAACAAAAAACTGATGTGCTTCAGGAAAATAAGTATTTAGCTGGATTTCGGAAG